>CAYTNY010000100.1:0-6987 GCA_964439215.1 uncultured Spirochaetia bacterium | reverse complement strand
CCGTTTGTTTTTTTCTCTTGTTTTACACGCTTTTTTAGTGTAAAATCCTTATTGATTAACCGCTGTAAAAGACAGCCGCAAGCGGTTATATATAAAAAAACTGCTGTATAGAGGTAAAATTATGTCTGTTGTTATAGTCGGTTCAATGGCGTTTGATACAATACATACGCCGCATGAAACAAGAGAGAGGGTGCTCGGCGGTTCCTGCGTATATGGTTCAATGGCTGCCTCGTTTTTCGGAAAATCCTGCATAATAGGCGTTGTGGGCGATGATTTTTCGGATGAAAATCTGAAAATACTGGAAGAAAAAGGCATTGAAACAAAAGGCGTTGAGAAAACCGCGGGCAAGTCATTTTTCTGGGAGGGCAAATACCACGAGGATATGAATACAAGGGATACCATTACCACTGAACTGAATGTATTTGAAAAATTTGATCCTAAAATACCCCAAGATTACGCGGATATTCCTTATCTTTTTCTCGCGAACATAGAGCCTTCGCTTCAGATGAAAGTTCTCAGGGCAATGAAAAAAACAGAATTTGTCCTGGTGGATACGATGAACCTCTGGATCAATATAAAACGGGAGGAACTTACAGAGGTTTTTGAAAAGACGGACTGTATAGTATTAAATGACGAAGAAATAAGGCTGTATACAGGAAAGACAAACCTGATAAAGGGCGCCCGGGAAATTTTAAAGATAGGGCCGAAATATGTTATTATCAAAAAAGGCGAGTACGGAGTCTCTATTATAGACGGCGGAGGGCTTCATTTTTCCCTGCCGTCATACCCGGTTGAAGATGTGGTTGACCCGACAGGCGCGGGCGATACTTTTGCCGGTGCTTTTATAGGGCATCTGGCAAAAGAAGGAACAGTAAATGATAATGTTCTGAAACGGGCCCTTGCGTGCGGAAATGCCGCGGCCTCATTTACCGTTGAAGGGTTCAGTATAGAAAAACTGCAGACTCTATCCGCGGAGATGATAGAAGAAAGAATAGAAACAGTAAGAAAAATGTGTGAGTTTTAAAAAGTTTTCTAAGGAGAAACAATGGATGACCTGCAGGGAGAAAAACTGAAAAGCATTCCTCCTTATATTCTGAGTGTAATAAAAACAGAGATGATGAAGCTGCGCAGAGCAGGCGAGGATGTGATAGATTTCGGGATGGGCAATCCTGACGGAGAGACCCCGCGCCATATTGTTGATAAGCTTGTAGAGGCGGTTCAGAACCCGAAAAATCACAGATATTCCGCTTCAAGAGGGATATACAAACTTAATCTTGCGCTTGCGGACTGGTATAAAAGAAGATTTGATGTTGATCTGGACCCCAACAGCGAAGTGATAACAACGATCGGAGCAAAAGAAGGAATATCGCATCTTATGTACGCGATGCTTAACAGGGGCGATACGGTGCTTGTGCCCGCGCCGTGTTATCCGATACATAATTATTCGGTTGCGCTTGCCGGCGGAAATGTTATATCCGTGCCGGTTGAAAAAGACACGGATTTTTTTGAGAATATGGTCAAGGAAGTGCACAATACCTGGCCGAAACCCAAAGTGCTTCTCTTGAATTATCCTCATAATCCCACGACAGAAGTTGTTGACCGCGCGTTCTTTGAGAAGATAGTTGCGTTTGCCAAGGAAAACAATATCGTAGTTCTTCATGACAATGCTTATGCCGAAATATATTTTGATGATTATGTGCCCCCCAGTTTTCTTGAAGTGCCGGGAGCAAAAGATATCGGCGCGGAATTTTATTCCCTGTCAAAAACATTTAATATGCCCGGATGGCGCGTCGGTTTTCTTGCGGGAAACGCCAAAATAGTAAAGTCGCTGGAGAGGATAAAAGGATATCTTGATTACGGAATGTTTCAGCCGATACAGATTGCCGCGATACACGCGCTGAATTCCTCGCACGCCTGTGTTGAAGACATAAGAGCGGAATATAAAAAAAGACGGGATGTACTGGTGGAAGGGCTCGTGAAGCTCGGCTGGGAAGTGGATAAACCAAAGGCAACAATGTTTGTCTGGGCAAAGATACCTGAGGAATACAAAAAAATGGGGTCTCTTGATTTTTCCATGAAACTCTTAAAGGAAGCAAAAACAGCGACATCCGCGGGCGCCGGTTTCGGCGAAGGCGGCGAAGGCTATATAAGGTTTTCTCTGATAGAAAATGAATACAGGACCAGGCAGGCAATAAAAAACATAAAAAATATGATGAGCGGATAAAAAACGCCTTTAAACGGGCTGAAAAAAACGGAGGATATAAATGCTGGCAAAAAGAGTGGAACTTGTTAAACCATCGCTTACGCTCGCGATTGACGCAAAAGCAAAACAGATGAAAAAAGACGGTATTGATGTTATAGGTTTTGGAGCGGGGGAGCCTGACTTTAACACGCCGGAAAACATAAAAGAAGCCGGTATACGCGCGATAAAAGAAAATATAACAAGGTATACGCCCGCGGCCGGCACTCCCGAACTGAAAGCGCTTATAGCGGAAAAATTCAGAAAAGACAACGGGCTTGAATATGCCCCGGAAAATGTTTCCGTCAACTGCGGCGCTAAACATTCGCTTTATAATATTTTTCAGGCAGTAATTGACCCGGGCGATGAGGTGATAATATTTTCTCCGTACTGGGTTTCTTACATAGAACAGGTAAGGCTCGCGGGCGGCACCCCCGTGCTTGTTGATCTCGATGAGTCAAAAAACTTTGATATAGATTTTGACCTTCTTGAGTCAAAGATCACCGGTAAAACAAAGGTTATGATAGTGAATTCCCCTTCAAATCCCACAGGAGGCGTTCTATCCGAAGAAACACTGAAAAAACTCGGGGAAACCGCGGTAAAAAAAGGAATACTCATGATATCGGATGAAATATATGAAGAAATACTGTATAACGGAAAAAAACATATTTCCATTGCTTCTCTGGATCCGGAATTCAAAAAAATTACTTTGGTTGTAAACGGAGTGTCAAAATCCTATTGTATGACGGGCTGGAGAATAGGCTATGTAGCCGGGGACAATACGGCGGTAATAAAGGCCATAAACAAAATACAGTCGCATTCCACGTCAAACCCGGCGTCAATGTCGCAGGCCGCGAGTGTTGAAGCTTTAAAAAGCGATAAAGCGGTAATAAAGAAGATGGTTGAAGAATTTGACAAAAGAAGAAAATATATGATGGAAAGATTTGATAAGATTGACGGGATATCCTATGTGGAGCCCGAAGGCGCTTTTTATCTGTATCCGAATTTCAGTGAAATAAAAGGCAGGGAAATCGGCGGAAAAAAAATAGAAAATTCAATGGACTTTGCCGCGGTTATGCTGGAGCAGGCCAAAGTCGCGGTTGTGCCCGGAGTGGCGTTCGGCACGGATTTTCATTTCAGGATGTCGTATGCCACATCCATGGACAATATTGAAAAAGGCCTGGACAGGATAGAGGAAATACTGAAATAAAATATCCCGGTTTTTCGGACCCGGGAGTAAAATATTACGAGATAAAACAGCCCGATTATGCCGGCGCGGCTGCGGCGGCCGGCGGTATTCGGACAGGGGAGAGCAGATGGCTGTTGATCCTATTTGGTTTAAAGAAGTTGAATGTCAGGCCTGCGGAGCCGGGCAGAAGGTTCCGAGGGTCCGCTCCTCGGCATTGAAAGCGAAAGCGGTTGAGCCTGATTTTCACAAGATTTATGAGGGTGTAAATCCCTTATTGTACGCGGTGACAACCTGCAATACCTGTAATTATTCGGCGAGGAACGACGACTATGACAAACAGCCTCTTGAATATCACGCGGAAATAATCAAACTGGCGCTTGCCGTTAAAAACGCGAAAAAAAACCTGGTATTTCCGAATAATAAAGAAGTGCCCTATGAAGAAGCAGTCAAGAAACATCTGCTTGCCATAACATTTTACAGGCATTTTAAGCCTACGAATCCCAACACAATCGCCGGACTTTATATGCATATTACCTGGATGTACCGGGAACAGGGCAATGAAGAAAAGGAAAAAGAGTATAAGGAGCAGGCTGTTAAATGGTATATTGAAACATTTGAAAGAGGCGTGCATATACCCGAAAAAATAGGACTCGTGGGGATAATGTATCTTATAGGCGAGCTGAAAAGACAGCTGGGCGATAATAAAGAAGCGGTATCCTGGTTCGCGAAGATAAAGCAGAATGAGGAGATAGACGCGTATCCGAACATAAGAAATCTTGTCAAGGATGCATGGGAAAAAATAACGGAAGAGAAAAGAAAAAATCAGCCGGAGGTGGATAAGTGAAGATTGCTATCGTAACGGATACATATAAACCCAGAATAAACGGTGTTGTTACTTCAATTGACACGTTTGCGGAAGAATACAGAAAACTCGGACATACTGTAAATATTATCGCGCCGGACTCTCCGGAAAGAAGAAAAAAAGGGGACGCAAAGGAAGATCCGGACATAATCAAGCAGGATGACGGGGTTATAAGGATAAAATCCAGATATCTGTTCTTTGATCCTGAGGACAGGCTTGCGGATCCGTGGCTGCCTTCTTCCAGAAGAAAAATAAAAAAAGAAATAACATCGCAGAATTTTGATATCATACATACACAGACGCCCTTTACGCTGGGCATTGAGGCGCTCAGATGGGCGAAAAAACTCAAATGTCCGGTTGTTCATACCTACCATACAATGTTTGAATCATATGTTCATTATTATAAATTCATACCGTTTGCCCTGAATTTTACAAAAAAGGTGAGCAAATGGTACTGTAATAAAACAGATATGGTTTTTACTCCGTCCTCGCAGATGAAAGAACTTCTGCTGTCTTATAAAGTCAAAAAGCCGGTGCAGGTAAACCCCACAGGAATTAAAATCGATAAATTTAAAACCATTAACGGTGATGATTTCAGGGAAAAATACGGAATTTCAAAGGATACCACGCTGCTGCTTTTTATGGGAAGGATAGGGCACGAGAAAAACATACCGTTTTTATTCAAAGTTCTGAAGGAAGTTTTAAGAACAAAGCCGGATACCAAACTTATAGTAGCGGGCAAAGGAACAGCTGAAGATGAAGTTAAGGCAGCGGCGATTGACGAAGGCGTGGCCGAAAATGTTATATTTCTGGGTTATTTTGAGCCGCAGGACTGGGTGAACTGCTACGCTGCCGCGGATCTGTTTACGTTTGCTTCCATAACCGAAACACAGGGCCTTGTGGTAACCGAAGCAATGGCAGTAGGCACTCCGGTCGTTGCGGTCGGAGAAATGGGCGTTGCGGAGGTAATGGCGCCGCAAAAAGGCGGCGTTCTTGTGAAACTTGATGTTAAAGAGTTCACGGATGCGGTTTTGAATCTATTGAATGACAGGGAATTTTATGAAAAGAAAAAAGCAGAAGCTTTTGAATACGCGAAAGAATGGTCCGCCGAAACAATGGCAAAAAAAATGCTCGCGGGTTATGAGCGCGCGATAGAGAACAAGAAAAAAGAACTGGAAGAAAAAGAAGCTAAAAAAAGAAAGAAAAGAGAAGAAAAGAATAAAAGGTAAGAAGACATTTTTCTGCAGAAAAATATAAAGGAGGTTCCTGTGAAAAAAATTTTATTTGTTTTATTTGTTTCAATATTTTTGTTTTCCTGTTCAAAAAAGGCTCCGGAATACAAAGGGACATTTATCGTTAAATCAACAAAAACCTGCCCGGCCTGTGTGAAGGCAAAGCCTGTTGTTGATGAACTGGAAAAAGAATACGGAAAAGAAATCAAATTTTTGAGATACGAACTTACCGATCCGGAGGACCGTGCGGCAGCCGATAAATATGAGACAAGGATGATACCCGCATTCATTATTCTTGACAGCAGCGGAAATATTGTGTTTAAGCACGAAGGCATTCTTTCAAAAAAAATTCTGGAAGATCAGATAGAGATAGTTCTGGAATAGCGTAATTTCCGGGAAACAGAGAAGGGTGAAAAAAGAACGCGCATAATTACAGGAGGAAGAAATGGCAGGCGCCGGACAGGAATCAAAAGAGAAAACAATAAAGAAACTTAAAAAAACGATCAAAGAAAAGGATCTGGAGATAGAAACCCTGTCTCAGATAAGCAAGGTAATAGTCTCGGGGCAGTATATGGAGGAAATCCTGAATCTGGTGGTTACGATTACCGCGGAAAAAACAGGCTCCAAAATATGTTCAATAATGCTGCTTGATGAAGCAAAAAAAGAGCTTAAAATAATCGCGACACAGAGCCTGTCAAAAGAGTACAGGGACAAGCCCGCGATACGGGTGGGGCAGAGCGTAAGCGGAAAAGCCGTACAGACAAAAAAACCCGTGGCTGTGCCAGATGTAACAAAAGACAAGGACTATATGTATGCGGACATAGCAAAAAAAGAAGGTTTGAAATCCATGCTTGCGGTTCCAATGGAAGTCAGAGGCAGGGTAATAGGAGTTATAAACGTATATACTTCGGTAAAGCATAAATTTTCGCCCGCGGAAATAAGGATTCTGGCTTCTGTTGCCAATCAGGCGGCGATAAGCATTGAAAATATGAATATGAAAGAAGAAGTGCTGCTTGCCAAAGAGGCGCTGGAAACAAGAAAAATAATTGAACGGGCTAAAGGTATTTTGATGAAAAGGCTCAAGCTGTCAGAGGACGGAGCGTACAGAACAATACATAAAAAAAGCATGGATTCCAGAAAGAGCATGAAAGAAGTGGCGGACGCGATTTTATTGACGATGACGGATGAAAATTAATAGTATTTAAAGCCGCTGAAGTGTAAAATGAATTGCAGCACCTAAATCATCCGGAAATACATCGAAATACAATTCTCTCTCTCTAATTCTTTGCCGGTATTTACTATAAATATAATCAGAAAAATACCGAAAAAGGAATAGGGAGAGGGTTAAGCAGCGGCTGAACACTGTATGATATAATTTGACGATTAAACAGGAGATGCGTGCAGCAGCCGTTTTTTGTAGGGGAGGGCCCATGTGCCCTCCCGAAGCGTGAATATATTTTAAACG
>CAYTNY010000099.1:0-7034 GCA_964439215.1 uncultured Spirochaetia bacterium | reverse complement strand
TTTTGTGTAGGGAACACGCCCTGTCGTGTTCCGCGGGTTTAAAATTAAAAGCCGGACAAGCGCAGGGGCTTGTCCCTACGAAGACAAAAAACAATATCATTGCGTTTGCAGGCGCGGCGTTAAAGACTAAATCCCCCCTGCCAAACCTGCCCTTAACCACAACTCCTGTTTAATCGCCAGCTTATATCATACAGTGTTCAGCCGCTGCTTAACCCCCTCCAAGAGTATGTAACAGGCAAAAAACCGCCTGTAACATACTCTATCCTCCCCCATAGAGGTGGAGGGTAAAAAAGGGATAAGGGAATAGGAATTAGGGAATGGTGGAAAACGGAAACATTAAAAATCCAGTTCTAGGTTCCAAGTACGAAACCCTTCTTTGGCGAGGAGAAGAAAAGAAGGGGATATTGAGCTGAGGTTTGGTTTGCAGGCCCGGCGTTAAGAACTAAATCCCCCTTGCCCCCTTTTGAAAAAGGGGGTAAAACCTTTCAAAGCCATACAGTTCTTGTCCTCTATGAGGAGGGGTAAAACCTTTCAACACCTTACGGGTCTTATTCTTTTGATTTTGCCAAACACCTAACCTTCCAATCATCCAATCCTCAGGCATAGCTTTTGCCAAACCTCCAGGCTGCTAATCTTCCAAGCTTCCGGTCCTCCCTCTCCCTACCTGTACGCCATTCCGTTGTCTTTTGCCACTTTGCCGTCCTCAAGAACAACGACTCTTTTGGCAAGTTCCATAACTTTGGGGTCATGGGTGGAGAAAATAAAAGTTGTCTTGTGGGTTTCATTTAGTCTTTTCATCATCTTGAGAATATTAAGCCCTGTCTGCTTGTCCAGGTTCGCTGTGGGTTCGTCCGCGAGAACAAGTTTGGGATTTGTAATAAGCGCCCTTGCCACGGCTATTCTCTGCCTCTGCCCGCCCGAGAGTTCATCGGGTTTGTGTTTGATATAATCCGCAAGCCCCACTTCTTCGATAATATTATTGACTCTTTCAGCTCTTTCCTCTTTTTTAATACCCTGTATTATCAGAGGGAACTCAATGTTCTCAAATACGTTCAGCACGGGTATTAAGTTAAATGTCTGGAAAATGAACCCAATGCTTTCCCTTCTGAGTTTTGTCGCGTCCTTATCATTCAGGTCAGAGACATTATACTCATCAAAAAGCTTTACGGTTCCGGATGTCGGATAGTCAAGACACCCTATGAGGTTCAAAAGTGTTGTCTTGCCGGATCCCGAGGGGCCCACTATGGACAGAAACTCCCCTTCCTCAACTTCAAGGTCAACATCCTTAAGGGCGTGGACTATTGTTTTCCCCAAGTGATAGTCTTTTGCGGCGTCTTTAACATAAATTGAATGTTTCATTTTAATCCTCCTCAACTGTTTAAAACATTTTTATTATTTTCACGCATCAGAAATATGCTGTTACAACAAATTCCGCGGCGTATCTTACAGGCAGAGAGTAATAGCCGCCCGGGCTTGTCTCATCCGAAAAGTTGCCGATATATCCGAGTTCAACCGTAAAATTCGGATTTTCAACATACGCTATTACCGGATAAATAAATATAGAGCCATCATTCATCCCGTATACTGAGGTCAGGCTGACACTGAACTTGTCATACCACGCAAGCGAAAAAGTCCCGGCAAGGTAGTCCCTTTTCATCGAAAGCGACAGATAACGCGGGGCAATGCCGTCATATACAAAAGAATCAAACTCACTGTTGCTGAGCCCGAAACCATTATGATAATACTCCAGGTTTATAAACAGATCCTGCCCCATTTGCCGGTTTATGCCTATGAGCCAGCTGCAGGCGGTTTCATCCGTCCCCAGTATCTCCCGCTTGTATATCAGCTCCGGCTCTTTTCTCATATATCTTGCCGCGGCGTATTCTGCATTTATAACAAACCAGTCCACATCCCAGGCAATTGCGGCGCCCAGGCTCTGCCTGTTGTTGTATCTGTAAATACCATTCACAAAGATATCCATAGTTCCGATAAATTTATAAAGACTGAGAGCCGCGGTAAAACTTTCCGCGGAATGCTCATATTCCCGCGATGTATCGGCCGCAAGAACAAGAGAAGGCGTAAACAGGGGTGATGAGTACTCGGCCCTTAACGCGTATATTCCTTCAAGATTTATTTCAGGGTCAAGTATTTCCTTGCCCGGCTGAAGCAGGTCCGTTGGGTTCCAGGTATAGCCTGTACCCCACTTTATTCTCTGTTTTCCCAGATACGCGATAAACGGACCGTTTTCTATCTGGAAGTAGGCGTTATCCACGGTATAATCAAGTCCGGCTCCGCCGGCATACAGATAGAATCTCGCGTCAAATACAAATTTCACTTCCTCTATTCTTTTTTCGGCCCTGAGCATAAGTTTTTCAAATGCTTGTGATGTATGCATATCCTGTTCCTGCAAAGCGGGCAGAATGTCGTATGTGCTGTTTTTTATATACGACGTATGTACAAAGTTTGCTTCCGCATCCAGGGAAATGTTAAACCCGGAAACAGAAACCGCAAATAAGATAAAAACTGCCAGCGCAGCGGTTCTTTTCATAGCATCTCCTTATTATTATAATTTTCTATTTTTTTACGGTTCCGGCGGTTTATCTGCCGAGCTGTGTCTGGTCAAACATATAATCCGGCAGGCTGTCCAGACCTTCCAGTTCAACCAGTTTAACCTGTGTATATGACCCTTCTTCCAGCAGGTCAGCCATTTTCATATCAAGCGGCCTGAGCATACCCGCGACTTCCTTTACATTTGAAAAATAGATCTCTTTTATGGCTTTGCCGGACAGTCCATAATACCGTCCTTCCACAGGCACCCTTCTTTCCTTTTCAACCCACATATCTATACGGTCGTATGCCACATCATCCCGTTTTGCTTTCATTCTCAGAAGAAATTTTCCCTCTTTTTCATTTACTATACGCGCCGAATAATCATCCTGCCACGTAGAATCCGCAAGGTCCTCATTCGAAAAAGTCGATCCCATAAATGACTGTTTTCTGGAAAGTTTTATGGGCCTGGAAACATTCGGCATATACATCCACAGATTATTGCCTGTCATAAGAATCTTTTTGCCTTTATCCCGCGCCGGCTCCACAACCTCCATAAGCGATTTCATATCCTCACCGCTCCCTTTTGAATGTATGACATACCTGAACTCAAGCGGCCGTCGGTCTTTTCTGTATGTATTCATTTCCATAACAGATCTGAATACGTCAGGATACATAGAATCATCAACATTGCGCAGGTATTTTTCCGCATCCTCTTTGGTGTATTTTTCCGCGATACTCTCATCCGCCTCGTATGATTCAGACAATTTTGATTTTTCTACTGCCTGTCCTGCCCATACCGTACAGCACGCCGCGGCTGACAATACTGCGACAGCGGCAAATGTAAAAACCGGCTTTATCAATAGTTTCATAATATATACCTCCTTTGTTTTTGCCTGCTTTGCTGTCCTGTGTCTTTCTTATAGCTGTTATTCTATTATCATTACAGTTTTACTGTCTGTATAAATCTTCCGCATCCGTAATTTCCGTCTTTATTTAAGAGCATCCACGATAACTGTTTTAGCCGCCCTGTTCGCGGGCATTATCGCGCCAGCTGCGCCCGCTGCCAGGCATATGACAAATGTAAGCAGCCAGTCGGCTGCCGCGTGTTTTGATGTCATACTTTCCACGGGAAAAGGCATCCGGTCCATCATATCAGGCGGTATGGTTATCCCTGTCTGCGCCATATATACGGCCAAAGGAATAACCAGAAGCCCCCCGATAACCGCTCCTCCCGCCGAAAGTATCAGCCCTTCCCACAAAAACATCCAGCGTATCTGCCCTTTTTCAAGGCCGAACGCGCGCAGCGTGCCGATCTCTTTTGTTCTTTCAAACACAGTAATTGTAAGCGTGTTCATAATAATAAACACAGCCAGAAACAGCAGTATGGCGAATATAATACCGTAAGTTATATAATCCGCCTGAGCGCCGGCAATAAGGCCCGCTGCCTCCTGTTTCCAATCGCGCACCGCAAGCGCCGGGAATTTTTCATCCAGAATATCCTGTATCTCTTTTTTTGCCTGCTCCAGATATTTCCTGTCAGTGATTTTTACCACAACTTCTGTTGCCTTTCCCTGCATATCAAAAAAATCACGCGCGAATTCAATCGGTATGAACACTAAACTTTTTTCCATTTTCGCGAATCCTATGCGGTAAACCCCTTTTACCGCTGCATCCACCAGATTGTTCGCGCCGGAAGCCGTGCGGGAAAATAAAAGCATAGAATCTCCTTTGTCATTGCCCATAAGCTCCGCCAGCCTGCCGCCCAGAAGCATCTGAGCGCCGCTTTGCGCAAGCATATCCTCTTCTTTCATCTTCGAGAAGAGCTTCATTGTCCGCAGTTCTTTTTCCATATCAATTCCCATTATCATAATGTTTGTCTTGTTTTCCATATTGCTGAGCGAGCCGCTGTTGAGTATGCGGGGAGCCGCGGATTCATAATGCTTTATACTCTCCAATAATTTAATCAATCCGCTTGGATCGTCAATATTCTTTTCTATCGGCGTCTTTTTCTTTTCCTGCGCGTAATCTTTGTGGTATATCTTGAAATGCCCTGTTTCAAGGTCTATTGTACGCTCATACATTGTATTGTACATACCGTTTACCATTCCGATTACCAGTATCAGGGCCATTGCATTGGCCGCAAAGGTAAGGGAATTAAAGAGCGTCCTTCTCTTGTGCTTTATAACATTGTTTACCGCTATCTTAAGAATTTTTGTGTTCATCTCATCCCCCTGAGCACGTCAACTGTTTTCTTTCTTATGGCAAGCCCTGCCGGATACAAAGATGCTGCCACAGATATCAGCACGCCCATCGCAAAAACAATGAGCAGACCCTCTATAGTAAGAGACGTTCCTATTACCGAGTCAAGCCCTTCATAAGTTTCAATTACTTCCGCCATATTGCCGTAGTTTATCGGGTTCTCCTGAAAATACCATACCAGGGCAGCACCCGGCAAAAGCCCCGCTATTGTGCCGAGCAGCCCGAGAAAAAACGACTCGGCAGTTATCATTCCAAACATCTGCTTTTTCGAAAGGCCCATCGCCCTCATCATACCGAATTCAGGCATACGCCCCATAATATTCATAAGAAAGGAATTCGTGATGCCCATTCCTGCCACAAATACTATTATACCCGCCATAATAAATGTCCATATATCCATCATATACATTGCAAGCAGAACAAATGACTGTTCTTCCTGCCACGGCACTGCCGCAACACTGCTGCTGAGTTTTTTTTCAAGCAGCACCGCGGTTTTCCGGGGCCCTTTTAGCGGATATTTATTGTTAAGTTCATCCAGTATCTGCTGCTTTTTTTCCGCAGTTTCGGCATTTTCCGCCTTTTGGCGCATCTCCTGAATTTCCTGCTCCGCACGCATACCGTACCCCATATATTCATCTACATTCACCTTTATTTCAGTGACCCTTCCCTCCAGCCACAGCAGCTTCTGAACATCCTCAAGCGGGCATATCACAAGCCCTTCATCCTCAGAAGGCGCATTTGACCTGAAAATGCCTGTTACTGTATTTTCCATTGCATTCATACTGCCGTATTGGTCCATAGTAAGCAGTATAAGGCTGTCGCCGGGTTTTACATTGAGAAGATCCGCTGCTTTGTAGCCTATGATCAGCTCTCCGGATTTTTCTATGAACCTTCCCTCTATTATTGATTTCTTTCTTTCGTCATACATAGAATTTTCAAAACCAATATCAATGCCCTTAACCATTGCTTCGTGGTTGTCTGTCTTGCTGTTGGCCATTGCCCCGAAATTTATTTCAGGCCTGATGCCTTTTACATTCGGAGTATCGAGTATCTTTTTTCTTACCTGCGCCGTGTATTCCATATTATAATCAAGCGGCATAAAATCAAGGTTATTATAGTATTTCTCATTATAAAGCGTAATGTGCCCCACATCTTCAAGAGAATCATTTGCGAGCTTATCCTTAAACCCGTCCATATAGCCCACAGTTATTTCCATTGCAAAAACACAGATAAATACAACAAGCGCGATGGTAAATGTATTGCGTTTATTCTTGAAAATATTCCTTATCGCAAACTTCAGAAAGTAAAACATTGATTCCTCCGGTTATTTTTTAAGAAATACTTTTATATCTGTCTCTTCCGCAAACTTCAGGCTTTTCTCCGGCGCTCCGATAATTCTTTCCATCACCCTTTCATATGCGTTTAAATCCTTTATAATGGCGGCCAGATCCTCTTTCCCGGGGTTGTCTTTAATTATAAGCGGAATAATCCGCCTCTGCATACTTTCACCCAGCCCAAAAAGAATTTCAGCCGTAAAACCGGGGCCGCTGCAGTCAAAAACTCCTTCTTCTATGCCCTGGCTTATTATTTTTTCATATATAGGCACTGTTATTTCACGGGATATGTCCATTATTCTGCGGGTCATTCTGCAGTTGTCGGGATTTGCCATAAACTCCGAATACATCCTTATAAACGCTGCCCGCTCTTTTTTCAGCTCCCCGCCCCTGCGCGCAACCGCATTTAGTTTCTCCACTGCCCCCATCTTTTCATCAAGGACACTGCTTATACCTTTTTCAATTTCCGCGGCAAAGCCCTTTACCAGCTCTTCCATCAGTTCTTCTTTGGAATTAAAATGGTGGTAAAATGTCCCTTTTGCCACTCCCACCTTTTCTATTATGGCGTGTATGGATGTTTTGTCATACCCGTTTTCAAAAAACATCCGCTGCGCTGCTGCCAGTATCTTCTGTTTTGTCTGTATCTCTTCTTTGCTCATTTTAGCCTGCCTTTTATTTTCGCAAACAAAACCGACCGACCGTCGGTCTGTTTTATTTATACAAGAAGAACTGCGGTTTGTCAAGCGGAAACGGGAGGGCTGGCAGTTCAAAGTTCAAAAGTTCAAGGTTCAAAAATACAGTGCTGAGGGCTGAGGTTTGGCTTGCAGGCGCGGCGTTAAAGACTAAATCCCCCTTGCCCCCTTTATGTAAAGGGGGTAACGGCAAAACCGC
>CAYTNY010000098.1:0-7163 GCA_964439215.1 uncultured Spirochaetia bacterium | reverse complement strand
ACTTTGAACCTTGAACTTTGAACCTTGAACTGAGATACTTTATACTTTGTTTTGATCTACTTTGAACTTTGAACTTTGAACTTTGAACTAATATACTACGATATATAAAAATTGGAGGTTGTTATGAGGAAGCTGGGAATGGTTTTGATGGCGGCTCTGATGTTTGTGTCTTTTGCGTATGCAAAGAACGTATATGATTATTATAACGAAGGGATTGAAAATTACCGCGTTGACGAGTATGAAAAGGCATTAAAACTTTTTAAAAAGTCCATAGAGGCAAAGACTAACTACGCAAAAGCGTATAATATGTCAGGTCTGTGTAATGTTGCGCTGAAAAAAGTTGACCACGCCATATTTTTCTATAAAAAAGCCGTGCATACGGATCCTGAATACGCGGAAGCTTATTTTAATATGGGTGTTGCTTATGAAGAAAAATACGCGCGGGGAGAGGAAAGCGGGGAAGAAGACGGAAAAGATGAAGACAGTGAAGATAATGAAAAAAATAAAGAACTGGCGGTGAAAAATTATTTAAAGGCTATTGAACTTGATAATGACGACCATATATTTGTAAGAGCGTCTTTGAATCTTGCCAGAATATACAGGCCCCTGGAAATGTATGATGAGGCGGTTGCGGTATTAAGGGAAGGGATGAAAAAGAACCTTATAGATGAAGTTCTTATGGCCAAACTTTACAATGAAGCAGGCCTTGTTTATCTGGCTTCAACACCGATCGTACAGGATGACGCGGCGTTCCGGTACGCGATAAAGTTTTTTGTAACCGCTCTTTATTACAATCAGCAGTATGTTGAAGCAGCTACAAATCTCGGCGTCGCATATGTGAGGAAAGGCCTTCTTGCGAGAGGTATTGACCAGTTTGAAAAAGCGCTCAAAATAGATCCTGAATTTTACGGACTTCATTATGAATACGCAAACGCTCTTTTGCTTCACGGTTTTCATGAAAAAGCGGAGTCGCATTTTCTTGCGGCCACAATGCTGAAACCGGATTTTGCCGAGGCTTTTTACGGGCTTGGCAAGGCGCGTGCCAAACTGAATAAGTTTGAAGAAGCTGAAAACGCACTCAAAAAATCCCTGGAGATAAAGGAAGATTACCGGCTGGCAATGAATTATCTGCTTGACGTCAGGTCGCTGCGCGAAAGTTTCAGGGATCATATAAAGTTTCCTCCGAAAAAAACAGGGGATGAGTTTGAAGATGATTATGAAGATTACGATGAATACGCGGAAGAAGGGGAAGAAGACAGGAAAGACGAAAAGGAAAAGTTCGTGGAAGATGTGGAGCCGCTCAGGCTCAGCGAACTTTTTCCGGAAGAAACAGAGGAAGATGAGTACGGAGAGTATTGATATTTAAATAAAAAGCAGTTAAACCGCGGCGGAAGAATCACCCGGCAGATAAAAAAATACTTAAAACCTGCAAAGGATATTAATTTATGAAATATATAATACTTTTAGCGGACGGAATGGCGGACAGGCCCGTCCCGGAACTCGGCGGAAAAACTCCGCTGCAGGCCGCGGATACGCCGAATATGGATGCTGTTTTCAGGAAATCAGAGTGCGGTATGGTAAAAACACTGGTTAAAGGCATGCCGCTGGGTTCGGACATAGGAAATCTTTCTGTGCTGGGAAATAATCCCGCAGAGCATTATACGGGAAGAGCGCCTCTGGAAGCCGTGAATATGGGGATTGACGCCGCGCCGGAAGAAGTGATTTTCCGGTGTAATCTTGTTTATGTAAAGAACGGCATTATGGAGGATTATTCCGCGGGGCACATCACTGATGCGGAGGCAAAAGAACTTATAAAGCTCATTGATAAAAAACTGGGCGCGGGAAAATACCGGTTTTATCCCGGTAAAAGCTACAGACATATTATGATAATGAAAGGCGGAGAAAAGATAAAGGCTGTGCCGCCCCACGATATATCCGGGAAAAAGATAGAAGAGTATATGCCGCAGGGCGCAAAAAGCGAAGAGCTTGCGGACCTTATGAAAAACTCGCTTTTTCTTCTGGATTACCACGAAGTAAACCTTGCGCGGAAATCCGAAGGAAAGAATCCGGGTAATATGATATGGCTCTGGGGTCAGGGTAAAAAAAGCGAGCTGCCGAAACTGAAGGAAAAATACGGGCTCAGCGGCAGCGTTATATCCGCGGTTGATCTTATAAACGGCATAGGCGTATCAATGGGTATGAAATCAATAAAGGTCCCGGGTGTTACGGGATATATAGATACTAATTACAAAGGCAAGGCGCAGGCTGCTTTGAAAGCCCTGAAAAAGGATGATTTTGTTTATCTTCATGTTGAAGCAGCGGATGAGATGGGGCACCGGGCAGACGCAAAAGGAAAGGTTCTTGCGGTTGAGAAATTTGACGCTGAAATAACAGGCCCCGTGCTTGAAGGCCTGAAAAAAACAGGAGAACCGTTCAGACTTATGGTAACGTCCGACCATGCGACCCCGATAGAAGCGCGTACGCATACGGATGAACCGGTTCCGTTTTTTATATATGATTCACAAAATGAAAAAGAAAACAATATCAGCGGACTTTCAGAAGCCGCAATTTCAAAAGAAAGCCCGCTGATGTTTGAAAAAGGATGGGAACTGTTTCCCTACTTTCTTGGGAGATAAAGGCAGGGAATAGTGGTTAGTGATTTGTGGTTAGTAAGTTCAAAGTTCAAAGGAAGAACAGTTCAAAGTTCAAAAGGACAAAAAATGAGCTTTGAGTTTTGGGTAGAGCCAAACATTTAAGCTGCCAATCTTCCGAACTTCAGGTAGTCTAGAATCCGCCGGCTTCAGCCTGCGGGATGTTGTTGTTTTGAACTTTGAACCATTTTATCTTTGAACTTTGAACTTTGATCTTTGATACGGAGGAAAAAATATGGGACTTGTTGTTCAGAAATATGGAGGCGCTTCGCTGGCGACTCCGGAAAAAATGCTTTATGTGGCGGATAAAATTATAAGACAGAAAAAGAAAGGAAATGATGTTGTTGTTGTTGTGTCGGCGCCGGGCGACACAACGGATAATCTGGTTGATTTTGCTTTTAAACTGACAAAAGAACCTGTTGACAGGGAAATGGATATGCTTCTTTCCACCGGGGAGCAGCAGTCCATAGCTCTTATATCAATGGCGCTGATGGACAGGGGATATGACGCAATATCTTTTACCGGGCACCAGGTGGGCATAATAACGGATAAAGAACATACAAAGGCAAGGATAAAAAAAATAAAAGGTGTTGATAAGATCAAAAGGGCCCTTAAAAAAGGGAAGATAGTTGTTGTTGCGGGCTTTCAGGGTGTTGATGAGGAGCAGAATATCACAACTCTGGGCAGAGGCGGGTCGGACCTTACGGCAGTGGCTCTCGGATATTCTTTAAAGGCTGATGTCTGTGAATTTTTAAAGGATGTTGAGGGTGTTTTTACGGCCAATCCGAAGATTGTTCCGGATGCCCGGAAAGTGAATTCATTATCTTATGATGAAATGCTTGAACTTGCTTCAAGCGGCGCTCAGGTTTTATACAGCAGATCGGTTGAGTTCGCGAAAAACTACGGGGTTGTGCTTCATGTGAGAGGAACCTTTGGCGAAAAAAACGGTACATTTATAAAAAAGGAGGAAAAGAAGATGGAAAAAACAGTTGTGAGCGGTATAACATATAATAAAAGTGAAGCAAAGGTCACAATAAAAAATGTGCCTGACAGACCGGGGGTCGCTTCTTTAATTTTCGGAGAGATGGCGGATGCGGGCATAAATATTGACATCATCATACAGAATGTGAGTGAAAAAGGAAGCACTGATATATCTTTTACCATTGTAAGAAAGGATGTTGTAAAGGCCTCAAAATTGCTTTCAAAAATAGTAAAAAAGGTTAAGGCAAAAGGTTTTGCCATGGATGAAAAAATAGGAAAAGTATCCGCTGTAGGTGTGGGAATGAGGACCCATACCGGCATTGCGTCAAAAATGTTTAAAGCGCTTGCCGAAGCAAAGGTGAATATAGAAATGATCTCAACATCGGAAATAAAGATTTCCTGTGTGGTAAGCGAAAAAGATACGGAAAAAGCGGTAAAGGCGCTGCACAGCGCGTTCGGGCTCGGCAGAACAAAAAAGGCGGACAAAGCCCGGATCTCCGCCAAAAAGAAAAAATAAAGGGGGATGAATAAAAATGGATGACGCACAGAAGAAAGAAACGGAACAAAATGCAAAGGAAATAACAGAACCGCAGCCTGAAACTGCCGCAGGAGAAGAGGCGGCGGAGGATAAAACGCGGCAGAAAACCGGAAAAATAAAGGAAAAAGAGTTTTCTATGCGCTGGCACCTTAAAGTGCTTGCAGTTATATATGCGGCGCTGTTTGTTTTTTATCTTGTATTAAAATTCACACTGGAATAAACGGGGCGTATAAAATGTCAAAAAATAAAAGAATAACAGTTTACGATACAACACTCAGAGACGGCTCCCAGGGGCCGAAAATAAATTATACGATAGAGGATAAACTGCTGATAACAAAAAAACTTGATGAACTTGGTGTTGATTATATAGAGGGCGGCTGGCCCATGAAAGGCGTAAACACCAAGGATTATGAGTATTTTAAAAAGGCAAAGAAACTGGAACTGAAAAATGCGGTTGTTGCGGCCTTTGGCAGTACAAGAAGGGCAAAAAACAAGGTAAAAGATGATCCTGTTCTGAATTCGCTTCTTGATGCCGGAACAAAGACAATAACTATTTTCGGGAAGTCCTGGAAACTGCATGCGGAAAAAATACTTAATATTACCCCCGCTGAAAATCTTAAAATAATAAAAGAATCCGTTGAATATCTTAAAAGCAAAAAGAAAGAAGTTTTCTTTGATGCGGAGCATTTCTTTGACGGGTTTAAAGACGATCCGGAATACGCGTTAAAGTGCCTTCTTGCGGCCGAAGCCGCGGGAGCGGACGCTCTTTGCCTGTGCGAAACCAACGGAGGCGCGCTTCCCTTTGAAATAAAAGAGATCGTTGAAGAGGTAATGCGGAAAGTGAAAATAAAAGTGGGGATACATACGCATAATGACGCGGAGCTTGCGGTGGCAAATACCCTGATGGCTGTACAGGCGGGGGCCATGCAGGTGCAGGGCACGATGAATGGTTTTGGCGAAAGAACGGGCAACGCGAATCTTGTTTCCATAATACCCGCTCTTTCCTTAAAAATGGGGATTCCCACAATACCGAAAAAGAATCTGAAGAAACTTAAAGAGATTTCGCATTATATATACGAAGTATCCAATATTCCTCCGGATGACAAGCAGCCGTATGTGGGAAAGAACGCTTTTTCGCATAAGGCCGGTGTTCATGCCAATGCGGTTGTAAAGCTTTCAGAGGCGTATGAGCATATGGAGCCGGAGCTTGTGGGAAACTTCAGACAGATACTGGTTTCCGATCAGGCCGGCGCGAGCAGCCTTATGTTCAAGGCGAAACAGTGGGGCCTTGACCTGCATAAGGATGATCCCAGAACAAAGGAATTTATCGTGAGGATAAAAGATCTGGAGCAGGAGGGTTATGAATTTGAAGGCGCTGACGCTTCGCTGGAGCTGTTTCTGAAAAAGAACATGGGGAAATACAAGCCGTTCTTTGAACTCCACGGACTCAGGGTTATAGATGAAGACAGGAACGGAGATATATATTCCGAGGCGACCATAAAAATAAAAGTAAAGGACCAGATGGAGCATACAGCGGCGGAGGGCAACGGCCCGATAAACGCTCTTGATACGGCGCTGAGAAAGGCGCTTGTGAAATTCTATCCTTCCATAAAAGAAATGCATCTGGTTGACTTTAAAGTGAGGGTTCTGGAAGGCGCGGAAGGCACAAGCGCAAAGGTAAGGGTTCTTATAGAGAGTTCCGATAAAAAAGACGTATGGAATACCGTGGGCGTTTCTGAAAATGTGATTGAAGCAAGCTGGAAAGCTCTGGTTGATTCCGTTGAATACAAAATGATAAAGGGGTAGAGTTTATGAGCAGTGAGGTTTATTTTACAAAGGCAGGCGCAAAACATTTCGGGGACAGTATTTTGACCCGGCTTGAAAAACTTTTTGACCGCGCGGGGGCAGGCAGCATAATAAAGCAGGACGAACTCGTTGCGGTAAAAACGCATTTCGGGGAGCCCGGGAATGTAACATTTACTCCTCCCGTATATGCGGGGAAAATAATAGACAGAATAAAACTGTGCGGCGGAGTTCCGTTTATGACGGATACGGCCACGCTTTATACCGGCGGGCGCAGCAATGCCGCGTCCCATATAACCTCCGCGGTTAAAAACGGTTTTTCCTATTCAACAATAAATGCCCCCGTGATCATATCGGACGGGCTCTTAGGGGGGGATTTCGTGGATGTTGAAATAGGCCTTGAAAACATAAAAAAAGCCAAGATTGCTTCGGGAATATACTGGGCGGATTCCATGATAGTTATGTCGCACGCGAAAATGCATCTGGAAGCCTGCCTCGGCGCGGCTTTGAAAAATCTGGGAATGGGCTGTGCTTCAAGAAGCGGCAAGCAGGCGCAGCATTCCGGCAATGTTCCGGGCATAAAAAAAGAAAACTGCACCGCATGCGGAGAATGCGCGTCATGGTGTAATTTCGGAGCGATAACAGTGAATGATACCGCAAGTATTGATGAGGAGAAATGCGCCGGATGCGGGGAATGTATTTCCGTGTGCCGGCACGGGGCCCTTGAAAGCAAATGGGACGGAGGTTCTGAAAAACTTCAGAAAAGAATGGCGGAGTATGCCCTTGCCGCGGTTAAGAATAAAAAAGGAAAAGTTTTTTATTTTAATTTTGTTATGAATATAACACCCAACTGCGACTGTCTGCCGTCAAGCGGAAAAACAATAACGCCGGATATAGGCATACTCGCGTCGTTTGACCCTGTTGCCATAGACGCCGCTTCCGCGGACCTTATAAGCAGCGAGGCTGCGATAGATGCGAATGTTAAAGACAATCCTGAGTATGATTATTCATATGCGGGCAAAGATAATTTTAAAATGGTATGGCCGAAACTCAATCACCGCGTCCAGATAGACTACGCCGAGAAAATAGGCCTAGGGTCAAAGGATTATGAACTGGTGGAGGTGGAGTAGTTTCGAGTTCAAAGTTCAAAGAAAAACAGTTCAAAGTTCAAAGAAAAACAGTTCAAAGTT
>CAYTNY010000097.1:0-7209 GCA_964439215.1 uncultured Spirochaetia bacterium | reverse complement strand
TTTGAGTTTTGAGCTTTGAGTTTTGAGCTTTGAGTTTTGAGTTTTGAGCTTTGAGTTTTGAGCTTTGGGTTTTGAGTTTTGAGAAGAATCAAACACATAAAGTATCAATTTCCTGGATTTTTAATACGGTTTTGCCAAGCCTCCAAACATCCAAGCATCCAAACTTCTGATATGGGTTTTGGGAAGAACCACACATATAAAGTACCAATCTCCCAAGTATTCAATACGGTTTTGCCAAGCCTCCAAACATCCAAGCCTCCAAGCCTCCAAGCCTCCGAGCCTCCGAGCCTGGCCCGCAATATAGTCATTAAAGTGAAATAATTCACAAACTAATGATAAAAAAAATTAATTTTTATCTTGACATAAAAACCTTTATTTTGTATTATTTAACTAACATTAAGTGAAAAAGTTCACGTAATTTTAAAAATATAAATTATTTAAGGAGGCAGAAAATGAAAAAACGTTACATTATGGCGCCGGGGCCTACAGAAATACCCGCGGAAGTACTTGCTGAGGCCGGAAAACCAATAATGCATCATCGGACCCCGCAGTTCAGGAAAATTTTAACGCAGGTGGAAGAAGATCTGAAATATCTGATGCAGACCAAGGAAACAGTGCAGGTGATTACATCTTCCGGAACAGGAGCGATGGAAGCAGCCGCGGCAAATACAATAAATCCAAAAGATAAGGTTATTGTCGCGAGTATAGGGCATTTTGGAAAAAGATGGGCCTCTATTGCCGAAATCTACGGCGCAGAAGTTATAAAAGTGGAAAAAGAATGGGGCGAAGCTCTGGACCCGCAGGATGTAAAAAAAGCTCTTGAAGAGAACAAGGACGCAAAAGCTGTTTTTACCACGCATAATGAAACGTCAACGGGTGTTTACAATGATATAGAAGCAATCGGAAATGTTGTAAAAGATTATGACGCTGTTCTGATTGTGGACGGCATAAGCGGAATAGGCGCGCTTCCTTTTTATACGGATAAATGGAACGTGGATATGGCGGTAGCAGGTTCGCAGAAAGGCATGATGATACCCCCGGGCATAGCGACCATTACGGTCAGCCCCAAAGCATGGGAGCTTGTAAAACAAAACAAACAGCCTAAGTTTTATTTTGACCTGAAGAAATACGAAAAATCAATGACCGAAGAAAAACTGGGCAATACTCCATATACACCCGGAGCATCACTGATCATGCAGCTGGGGGCATCGCTGAATATTATAAAGGAAGAAACACTTGAGAAAGTATGGGAACGGCACGAAAAACTTGCGGAAGCAACAAGGGCGGGGGTAAAAGCCCTGGGACTGACGCTTTTTGCGAAAAAGAACGCCTCAAATGTTCTGACATCCGTCTATGTTCCTGAAGGTGTTGACGGCGGCGCGCTTATGAAAAAAATAAGGGATGATTACGGAATCTCCATGGCCGGCGGACAGGGTTCATTCAAGGGTAAAATATTCAGAATAGGACACCTGGGCTATACGGACAGGTTTGATCCTATTATGGGAGTTGCCGCGTCGGAAATGGCGCTTAAAGAACTTGGAGCGGATATTGAAATAGGAAAAGGCGTAAAAGCTGTAATGGAAAAGCTCATGGAGCTTAAATATTAAAAAAACGGAGGATGTAAAATGCATAAAATTTTTATAAGCGATAAACTTGCGGATGACGCTCTGAAACTTCTTGAAGCGGACAAGGATATTGAGTTTGTAATGGAGACCGGGCTGAGCGAGGATACTCTTGCGGAAAAACTTGACGGTTATGACGGACTTATCATAAGAAGCGGCACTACCGTAACCGCAAAGGTCCTTGAAAAGACAAAAACACTGAAGATAATAGGAAGAGCAGGAGTTGGTGTGGATAATGTGGATATTCCCGCGGCAAGCGCAAAAGGCGTGATTGTAATGAATACACCTGATGCAAATACTCTTTCAACCTGCGAGCAGACGATAGCCCTGATACTGGCGTCTGCAAGAAACACCGCACAGGCTTACGCTTCGCTGAAAGAAAAAAAGTGGGAGAGAAGCAAATTCACCGGAAGCGAGCTTTACGGAAAAACACTGGGTGTAATAGGACTCGGCAGAATAGGAACAGAAGTTGCGAAAAGAATGGCGTCATTCGGAATGAAAATAATCGGCTATGACCCTTTTGTCACAAAAGACAGAGGGGACGCGCTGGGAATAGAAGTGATGGAGCTTGATGACGTGATATCAAAGGCTGATGTTATTACTCTTCATATTCCGAAAAACAAAGAAACAAAAGATCTGATCAACAAGGACAAAATGGGAAAGATGAAAGAAGGTGTTATTCTGATCAACTGCGCCAGAGGCGGGGTTGTAAATGAAAAAGACCTGTATGACGCCTGTAAATCCGGAAAAGTAGCCAAGGCGGCGCTTGATGTTTTTGAAAAAGAACCTCCGTTTGACAGTCCGCTTCTGGAACTGGATAATGTTGTGCTTACACCGCATCTTGGAGCGTCTACGGTGGAAGCCCAGGGAAAAGTGGGCAAAGGCATTGTTGAACAGGTTGTTGAGGCATTGAAAGGCGGGATGGTCAAAAATGCGGTGAATATACCGGCGATTGATCCTGAAATGCTCAAGGAAATGCAGCCTTTTCTGGCCCTTAATGAAAAACTGGGGAGTTTTGCCGCACAGCTTGCCGGCGGCAATATTAAAAAAACCTATGTGGAATACAGCGGAGAAGTCACAAACTTTGATCTTAAGATACTTACGATAGCGGCGTTAAAAGGAATACTGGCTCCTGCCGTAGGCGACGGCGTAAATTATGTAAATGCCGAACTCCTTGCAAAAGAACGCGGTATAGAGATTGTGCAGAAAACAACTGATGTGAAAAGTGATTTTCCGAATCTGATAAGCGTTACCATTGAAACGGATAAGGAAAAAAGAAAAGTTTTCGGGATCTTATCCGTTAATAAAGAGGTTAGGATAGTAAAGATTGACAATTTTGAAATGGAAATAAAGCCTGAAAAGCACATGATCGTTTATAAGAATGTGGACAAACCGGGAATAGTGGGAAGAGTAGGAACCATACTCGGAGAAAAAAATGTTAATATTGCTTCTTTTGACGTCGGGCGGAGCAAAGAGGAAAAAGTGGCAATGGGAGTGCTTTCCGTTGACAGCGATATTCCGGAAGATGTTATTGAAAGCATTAAAAATGTTGCTGATGTTATTGAGATAAAAAGTATTACGATCTAAGGAAATATGCAATAAAAAAGGGCGCTTTATTCAAAGCGCCCTTTTTTTTTTATTTTCAGGTAAACCTTTTTTGACGGCCGGGCGTCAGAATATCAAATAAAAATATTATGCTTTATTTTTTCTGAAAATACAGTATAATATTCAAAATCTTATCGATAGGAGGGTTGTAGAATGAAAAGGACTGTTGTTTTAATGCTGTTTTTCGTGTTATCTGTATCAATGCTGAGTGCGGAAGTGGTAAAAAGGGAAGATGGAAGTTATGAGTATACCGGAAAAGTAACCTCAAAGGTTGAAAAACTCAAGGCTACAAATACTGACAGGGAAAAAACATATTATCCACGGGACATGAGGGACAATCAGTTTTCTGTAAGACTGGGGCTGCCGCTTGTTGCGGGCGTTGGTTATTCCAAAAATATAAATCCAAATGTTGCTATCGGTGTCGGTGTTGGAACCACTTTTCCGTGGCTTGCGGCTGATATGAATGTTACATGGTATATCCTTCCTTATAATTTCACGCCGTATATAACCGGCGGTGTTGTGTATTACGGGGGCCGGGACATGAATCTTATAGCGCTGGAAGCCGCGGGCGGAGTTGATTACATATTTGAAAACGGCATAGGCCTGAATCTTGGATTATGCTGGGTGAAATCACTGACAACTTCTCCGACGCCGTTTGAAACCGCGGTCTTTACGGATGAAATAAACGCACTTAATCTTCAGGGCGGCCTGAATTTCAGATTTTAATTTTTAAAAATCAATAAAAGAATAAGGAAAAGGAGGAGAAAATGAAAAAAGCAGTGGTTTTAATGGTTGTTCTGATCATCGCCTTTTCGGCGGTATCATGCAGTACAACGTCAATCAAGCGGGTTGATTCTTCCACGGTAGTTGATCTTTCCGGAAGGTGGAACGCTACAGATTCACAGCTTGTCGCGGAACAGATGATCAAAGAAATGCTTGAAAGGCCCTGGCTCAGAAAATTTTTAAAGAGACAGGGAAGAGAACCGAATATTATTGTAGGCACAATTCAAAACAAAACAGATGAGCATATATCGGTATCCACGTTCAGAAAAGATATTGAAAGAGAGCTGACAAATTCCGGTGATGTGCGTTTTGTTGCGGACAGCGGTGAACGCCGGGAGATCAGGGATGAGAGGACCGATATGCAGGAATACTCTTCTGACGCGACAAGAAAAAGATTCAAACAGGAAATTGCCGCGGATTTTATGCTGAAAGGCGAAATAACATCAATAACAGATCAGGTAAAAGGAAAAAAAGCGGTTTATTATCAGATAGACCTGGAGCTTTTTGATACGGAAACAAATATCAAGAGCTGGGTGGGACAGAAAAAGATAATGAAAGTAATTGAAAGACCGGGAATGGGATTTTAATTTAATCATGAAAAAAAAGTTTTTTCTTATAACGGCATTAACCGCCCTGTTTCTGGGCGGTTGTGCCGTTTTGAATTTCTATAAAAAGTTGGATTCTTTTGTGGCGGCCGGGGAATATAAGGCGGCTGACGAAGTGATAACCGAAGAAAAAGGCCAGTATAAAGGGCATCACGAACTTCTATATTATTTTGATAAAGGCGCGGTCCTGCAGATGCTTGAGGAGTACAGGGAAAGCACTGATTATCTTGAAAAAGCAGAACTTATGATAGAGGAATTATATACCAAAAGCGCGACACAGCATTTAAGTTCGTTTCTGACCAATGATATGAATCTGCCTTATGAAGGCGAAGACTTTGAGCAGGTCATGGTGAATATAATGAAAGCCCTGAATTTTATGTATATGGGGGATTTTGAGGGCGCCAGAGTTGAAGCCAGAAAAGTAAACAACCGGCTGAACCTGCTTGCCGATAAGTATGAAGAGGATCATATTTACAGAGAGGATCCGTTTGCCAGATATCTGTCTGCCATAGCTTATGAAGCTGCCGGGACAAGACAGGAACTTAACGGTGCGTATATAGATTATAAGCGCTGTTACAGGACATACAAAAAACACGCGGAAATTTACGGGACCCAGGTGCCTCATTCCATAAAAACAGATATATTAAGGACGGCTCATGCCCTTGGACGCAGGCAGGAACTGGCTGCCTATAAAGATGAATTTGGAATTGAAAGATTTGAAACATATGCAATGTCAAGAAAAAGAGGAGAGGTAATATTGATAATTTACGATGGTTTTGCTCCCTATAAAAAAAGTGTAAAGAAAAGAATGCCCACAAAGGATAAAAAAGGGAAAAAATTCTTTGTCAGTGTGGCTTTTCCGAAATTTATAACCAGAGGGTATTTTGTAAGAGGAGCGTCGCTTACCGCCGGAGGAAAAGCATATACAAGCAGTATTGCGGCTGATATAGCAAAAATGGCAGTGAAAAATCTTGAACATAAAAATACGCTGATTGCCGTGAAAGCGGTTGCAAGAGCCACTGCCAAGTATCTGGCGGCAAGAGCAATAAGCGACAACGGAAAAAATCAGACGCTCAGCATATTAACGGGTTTTTATAATGAAATGTCAGAACAGGCGGACACACGCAGCTGGAGAACGCTTCCGGCAAGATTTCATGTAATGAGAGTACCGCTTAAAAAAGGCGAACACAGTATTGATTTAAATCTTGATACTGCCGCGGGGCAAAGGCGGATAAACATTAATGTGGACATAAAACCGGGCGAAAAAAAAGTTATTCCTGTGTTTGCTTTCAATTAGAGGCGGAATGTAAACAAAAAAGAGAAACAGAGCGTCAAAATAATATATGAAAAAAGGAGGCGTGAATATGAAAAAATTCAGAGTGCTTATGATTTTGGTTTTTGCGGGTTTTTTGCAGGGGGTTTATGCGTATATTCCCGAAAACACGGAAGAGAACAATTTCGAAGAAAGAATACTGATTCCTCTTGAAGAGGTTACTGAACTTGCTGAAGCCGGAATTAAAGCCATAACACAGGAAGTGGCGCAGCTTGATTACAGCGGAAAAAGAAGTACTGAAAAAACACACAGCGGTGGGCTGCTGGAAACAGAAGAAGGTTCGGAAAAAGCTATGACAAAAGAAATAACTCATTATGAACCAAGAGAAGAAATTTATGAAGCTGAAGAAGTCATGGATAAGATTCTGATATGGCTGACGATGTACAGAACAACCGACGGTGATGATGTTGTTGCATATAAGAGGATGAGGAAATATATAAATGACAAAAGCGAAGCGCTGGAAAAACTCATAAAAGCACTTAAATACGAAGAAGACAACAGAGATTCCGTGCTGAGATATAAAAGAAAAATGATAAAAGCGGATAAAAATTTTGAAAGGTATAAAGACAGGCTTAAAGGCGAAATACTTTTAATTGAAGGGAAACCTCTTCCGGAACCCGAGGAGGATGAGGATTAAAGTTATAGGTTTATAAAGATTCACATAAAAAAGGGCGGGTTTTTCCCGCCCTTTTTTATTATGGCATTTGTTTTTGTATTTTATGGAAAAATGTCAGGCCGCCGCCGGCAGGCGGGTATGAATTATTAATGAAAACCTTTTAAACAGCCGCATGGCCTTGTTTTTGCGGCACATCCCCTGTTATGCCATTATTATGGCAGCCCGTGTAAATACACGAAGATGTGTTTTTAAAGCAGGAGAGGATTTATGCATCCTCAAAAAGAGTGAAACCTTTTTCCTCGTTGTTTTGCCCTCTCCCTCTATGGGAGAGGACAGAGTATGTTACAGGCGGTTTTTTGCCTGTTACATACTCTTGGAGAGGGTTAAGCAGCGGCTGAACACTGTATAATATAAGTTGAAGATTAAACAGGAGCTGTGCGTAAGGGGCAGCTTGACGGGAGATAGTGGCGCCCTGTGGAAACATAAATAACTGTATGAATTAAGTTGTTCCGGAATGGTCAAAAAAAGGAATTTGATTCTATCAAGTTCTGCAATAAAACTTGCAATCTATAATGACGTCTGTTATAGGCTGAAATTTCTTGCAAAAAAATGGTCTTGGTGTATAATTTTATGCGGTTCAGGGGC
>CAYTNY010000096.1:0-7587 GCA_964439215.1 uncultured Spirochaetia bacterium | reverse complement strand
AAAAAATCCTGTACAAATACCCCGGGTTATGGGGTATAATTGTTTTCATTATAAAAAAAAGGAGTTTATATGCCCGGATTTGAATATAAGGATTTTCTGAAGTCAAAGACAAAAGATAAGTGGGAGCGGTTCGGCGCAATAAGGCGGGCAGGTGTCTTGGCTCCGCTCTTTTCGCTTTATTCGGAAAATTCCGCGGGAATAGGCGAAATACCCGATATAAAACTGCTTGCGCGCTGGTGCGAAAAATGCGGGATGAGCATCATACAGCTTCTGCCTCTCAATGATACGGGGTTTGATTACGCGCCTTACGATTCGCAGACCACATTCGGCCTGGATCCTATGTACCTGTCAATTGAAAATATGAAATATATTGACAAGCCGCGTTTTGAAAGAGAAATAAAAGAGCTTAAAGAGAGGTTTCCCGCGGGAAACAAGCGGGTTGATTACGGAGTAAAGAAAGCAAAACTTGGCCTGCTCAGAAAAATATTTGACAGCCGCGGCGAATTTGCGGATGATTACGAGTCGTTCTGCGAAAAGGCATCTTTCTGGCTGGAAGATTACGCCGCTTACAAGGTTATAAAGGATGTTCAGGAGCAGAAAAACTGGGAAAACTGGGATGAAAAATACAGGGCCCGCGAAAATAAAGAAGTTGAAAATATTGTGAACGAAAGAAAAGATGATATGGTGTTTTACAGGTGGCTGCAGTTTGAACTTTTTGAGCAGATGAAGAATGTAAAAGAATACTGCAATGAAAAGGGAATATACATACAGGGAGACCTGCCGTTTCTGGTATCGCGCGATTCCGCTGATGTCTGGGCAAACCGGGATTATTTCAAGCTCGGCGTATCATCCGGGGCGCCTCCTGATATGTATTTTGCCAAAGGCCAGAGATGGGGTATGCCTCCTTATAACTGGGAGAATATACGCGGAGCGGGCTTTGATTATCTTGTGGAAAAGGTGAAATACACGGAAAATTTTTATGATATGTTCAGGATAGACCATTTTGTCGGGCTCTTCAGGCTGTGGACGATAGATCTGAACGAGCCTGAAGATACATACGGGCTCAATGGGAAATTCGATCCTGAAGATGAAAGCCTGTGGAAGGAGCACGGCCGGGAAATACTTGAGGCTATGACAGAAAGCTCTTTAATGCTGCCCTGCGCCGAGGACCTGGGTGTTGTGCCGCAGTGTTCGTTTGAAATACTTGAGGAGTTTGCCCTGCCCGGAATGGACGTGCAGCGATGGACGCGCGACTGGGGCGAAACATATGAGTTTCTTGCCCCGGAAAAATACAGGGTAAATTCCGCGGCCATAATTTCCAGCCACGATATGACTCCGTTTCTTTTGTGGTGGGAAAAAGAATGCGGCACGGTTGACGCGATGCTTGTGGAAAAAAAATGCGGGGAAAACAGCCTGGATTATAATGAAATTAAAAGCAGACTTTTTGATATGGAAAAATCCACGGAGCAAAGACTGCGGTTCAGAGAGGGGATAAAAAGCACCGCGGATGTTAATGAAGCGCTGGAGGGAACCGGCGGCGGCGCGGAATTTATTTACGGAATGTTTTCTGAAACCGCTGCGGAAAAAGATATGTTTCTGGACTTTGCCGGAGCAGAAAAAAAAGCCGGCCCAAAAGAAGTGCTGAAAGCGGCGCTTGTGAAAGTGAATGAAACGGCATCGGTTTTTTCCATAAACCTGCTTCAGGATTTTCTGAGCCTCGGCGGCTGTTTTGACGGGTGGGACAATGAAGATCTCCGGGTGAATACGCCGGGAAGCGTTGATGAAAAAAACTGGACCATAGTAATGCCGCTGAGCCTGGAAGAAATGATAAAATCCGGATTAAACGCTGAAATACAAAAGATACATAAAGATTCGGGAAGACGGTAGCGGGATTTGAAACATATGTTATAATAATAAAAGAATGGAAATATAAGGTTTATAGGAGGCTGTGAATGCCGCGAAAGGCCACAATATTTGATATAGCGAAAAAGACAAAGGTCCCTGCGGATCTTGTTGAGAAGATAATAAAGGGCGAAGTTGAAGTTGAACATGATCTTCAGATAAAAGTTCTCCGGGCGGTTCATGAGATGCATTATCATCCGGAGTTTTATGAAGAACGCTCAAATACAATAGCGCTTATGGCGCCTTTTTTTTATGCTCCTTTTGTGTCTGAAATCGTTGACGGCATAGAAAAAAGCCTTGTGGGAACCGGATTTAACGCCGGACAGTATTCAACAAAAGGAGTGCTGGAAAACGAGAGGCGGATAATTGAAAAACTTATAAGATGGAATCTTGCTGATGCATTTGTGCTGTTTAATATACCTATAGATGAAGACATACAAAAAGAACTTAAAGAACTTAAAATACCCGTTGTTTCAATAGAAAATGAGATTCCCGGCTTTACCTGCATAGCTACGGATAATTACGGCGGCGGATATAAAGGGACGGAATATCTTCTGCGCAGAGGCAGAAAGAAGATCGCGATAGTGATAGGAAGACGCTATAATATGGATCCCGTACAGAATGACAGAATAAAAGGATATATGCAGGCTCTTACCGACAATAATATGGAGATCCATGATGAATCCATATTTGTGGTGAACGAACACGTTCTTGATGAAGGGATGGAGATATTTCATTCCATTAAAAAAGCGGAATCTGAATTTGACGCGGTCTTCTGCATGGCCGGAGATGTTGTGGCAACCGGAATAATAAGCGCGGCAAAAAAAGAAAGAGTGCGCATCCCGGAGGATATTGCCGTGATAGGATACGATGACCTGGAAATGTCGGCGTTTCTGGACCCGGCGCTGACAACGGTAAAACAGCCGGCCAGAAAAATGGGGGAAACAGCCGTGAAAATAATAAAAGAAGGGCTGCGGCAGGGGGAATGCAGAAATCCGGGCAGAATTGTGTTTGAATCAGAACTTATAGTGCGTTCAAGTGCTTAAACAAAAAAAGAAAGAATTCTTTCACCGGAGATTCCTGAAAGGAAACGCGAAAAAAAGAAGGGTTCTTCACGCGCTTATTTTTATTACGATGCTGCTGATTATGGCGGCTGCGTCTCTGTGTGAAATAGGCGACCTTGAACAGATACTGTTTCACATAAGCCGGCCCGTAAGCGGTGTGGATCCTTTTTATGTGTATAAGTTCACGGCCGCAATAATATTCGGGGGAACCGGGCTGTTTTTTGCGATGATCTTTGTTATGGGAGTGATTTACAGGCTGATAAGGAAGCCTAAAAAACATTTTTCCTGGTATCATGTTTTTTCCCTGAAGGATAAAATATATATAAGAATTCTTTCTATGGGCCTTGCTTTTTCTGTTTTGTTTTTTATTGTTTATATGTTTATGCCGCTGGGAATTGCCGGATATATAAAAAAACTTAATGCGCCGTTTTCGGGGTATTATGAGGAAAATTATAAGGCGCCCGAAAAAACTCTCATACGGCTTCCTGAAAAAAATAATTTAATCGTGATACACCTGGAATCCATGGAAAGAGCTTATTTCAACAGAGAAATTTTCGGGGATAATCTGGCGCCTAATCTTGAACGTATGGCAAACAGTAATATTTCCTTTAAGGGATACCGCCAGGTTAAGGGTACGGGCTGGACGATCGGAGGGCTGTTTTCGCTTTATTGCGGGGTGCCGCTCAAAGCGGCGCTGCCGGGTTCGGGAAAAAGGAATAAAAATGATTTTTTTACGAACATAAAATCGCTTCCGAATATTCTGAAAGAACATGGATACCGTACTTATTATATGCAGGGGGCGGATCTGAGGTTTTCCGGAAAAAACAGATTCCTTGAACAGCACGGTTTTGATGTGATGTACGGAAGAGAGGATCTGCAGTCCCGTAATGATTATATTGAAGATTTTGACGGGGACTGGGGAGTCAATGACCACGCGCTTTTTGAATACGTTAAAAAGAAGCTTACTGAAATAGCGGAGGAAAAAAAGCCGTTTTTTATGGCGTTTTTGACGGTTGATACCCACGGGCCGGACGGGTTTCTGAATGATAAATGTGAAGAGAAGTTTGATGATAAGTTTAAGAATGTGCTTGCGTGCTCGGATGAACTGCTGAACGATTTTATCATATGGCTTGAAAAACAGAGTTTTTACAAGGATACAGTCATTGTTATTCTCGGGGATCATCTTGCCATGCATAATACGCTTTACGATCGGCTTGAACAGGCGGAAAACCGGGAAATAGTAAATGTTATTATAAATTCCCGTAAAAACACCGGGAACCTGAAAAGAGTTTTTACGATGTTTGATTTAATGCCCACGCTTATAGAAAGTATGGGAGGTGAGATAGAGGGCAGGCGGCTAGGGCTTGGTGTGTCGCTTTTTTCCGAAAAAAAGACACTTATAGAAAAAGAGGGATTTAAAGCTTTTAATGAAAATATATACGCGAAATCCCTGATGTATGAAGAATTCAGATGAAAAAATTTTAACGTTAAAAGTTGCCAAAAGAAAGATATTATGATAAACTTTTAACGATTTAAAACATAATTCTGTCAGGAGAAACAGAGCTATGAAGCTGAGGTTATTGAAGAAAAGTTTGTTTGCATTTTTATTAACAGGTGTATCTTTCCTATTATATGCTGATGTCTGCAATTATCCTTTCCCGCAGAACGTTGACTATCCTTATGGGCTGAAACCCACGAATTATACGGATGCGGAGATGAATCAGCACGTACAGGACTGGTGGGAAAAATGGTCGGCAAAATATCTGACCCAGGAAGATTGTGCCCCGGATGAATGGCGCGTAATACGCCACGAAACAGGGAAATCAATTCATAAAGACTGCCAGGAAACCGATACAGTATCAGAGGGTATCGGATACGGAATGATAGTATGTGTTTATATGTCATCTTCCACAAACAATACCAAACAGTATTTTGACGGGATGTGGAACTTTTATAAAAACAATATGAACGAAAACGGGCTTATGAACTGGCAGGTGCCTTACTGTGACTCGGCAGGAGCCGCAACTGATGCGGACGAGGATGTGGCTGCCGCGCTTATGATGGCTTATGAACAGTGGGGGGATTCGCAGTACAGGGACGATGCCATAATGATTATAGACCGGGTGCTTGCGCACGAAATAACCGCAGAAAATGATATACGCCCGGGCGATGGATGGGACGGCGGCAATATATCGTATTTTGCGCCGAATGAATACAGGCAGTTTGCTGATTTTCTTTATGAGCACGAAGGGGAGGCAAGGGCCGCTGACAGGGACAGGTGGTATGCCATTGCCTCGCATACATATGATACTATAGTAAGTTATTATCAGAACTCATCCCTTACTTATGATTCGGATCTTGGCGTACATACCGGGATGCAGCCGAACTGGTGTGAGTATGACGGCACTCCGTGGAGTCCGGGGGACTGGTGCATGAGGGCGGATACCTGGTGGTGGGACGCGATACGGCACCCGTGGAGGCAGGGTTATGACTATGTGCTGTACGGAACACTGAATCATCAGCTCGCAAAGGATGCCCCCAAAAGAATATCGGAATATTTCAAGCTTAAATACAACGGCGACCCGTCGCTGATAAAATCGCATTATGAACTGGATGGTACGGAAACGACATACTGCAGGGGAGACAGAACTCCTGATTTGTGCGATGAGGATGTAATGAACCTTCCGGGGCCGGTAGGAGCCATTGCGGTTGCGGCAATGGCAGGCGATGACCAGAACTGGCTGAATACCCTGTATGATCATCTGGTTACGATGGACAACAATAAAATAGACGGCGAGCACGATCCTCTGGATCCTGCTCTTACGGAAACAGGTGTTGCGTGGGGTACGGATTATTTCTGCGACCTTTTAAAGATGCAGTATCTTCTGGTATTAACGGGAAATATGCCGAACCCGAACGGGAATTATCCGACCCCCACTCCTACTGATACGTGGGACCCGGATCAGCCGACCTACACCCCGACGCCCACGCCTGAGCCGGGTATTTTTGACGACTTTGAGACAGGGGCGCTTGCGAATCTTGAAATACCTTCAGAACAGAGCGGGTTCGGGTCTGTTGATATTGCCGATGACAGGATATCAGGCGGAACGTATTCGGTGAAAATAAATTCAACAGGCGAAGGCTGGGGAGGATTCGGTATTGACTCTCCTTATCATCCGGATGGATACGGCGATTATACAGGCGCTGCTGCCATAGAATTTGATATTTATTCAACATCGGACATAGACTTTTTTGTGAAAATTGCTGAATCCACATCCGGCGGAGGCGACGGTGAAGAATATTCAAACAGAGAAGACCAGACATCCGTAACCGCGGGAGCCTGGCATACGGTATCAATACCTCTGTCGTCTCTGACAATAGATACATATACACCTGTTCACGGGAACGGTGTATTTGATATACAGGCAATAAAACAGTATTTTTTCCAGATAGACAGTCCGCCGAGCGCGGAAATATGGATAGACAATATATATTTTGCGGGTGATTTCCCGACTCCCACGTTTACCGCCACATATACGGATACTCATACGCCTATTCATACTTTTACCTTTACAAATACAGCAACATACACGGAAACGCCTGATCCGCTGTGGACCGCGACTCATACCTTCACTGACACAGAGACTTATACACATACGCTTACTTTCACGGAAACGCATACGCCGACAATAACTCCGACCTTTCCTGAAACGCCTTACGGGGTATTTGACGATTTTGAGACAGGCGTTCTTATGGAGCCGAACACTGAAACAGACGGGTCCGCGGTTATGACACTTGAAAATACCACAGAGGATTATTATTCGGGGGGCAGGTCGCTTAAAATCACACTGGACAACCCTCCGTCAAACTGGGGAGCTGCGGCGCTTATAGGCTCACCTTATAACAACGCGCCGGATCCGGAGTATTATATTGATTTTACGGGTGCTGATACAATGACGTTTTGGATGAATGCTCCGGCAGGCACTGAAGTATTTATTAAAATTCAGGAGTCATCGGAAAACGGAGCCGATGAGGAACATTGGTCAAACAGAGACAGCGGATTTACCGCGTCAGGCGGCTGGGAGCTTTTTACGGTAAACCTTTCCGATCTTTCTGTAGATCCTTTTTCAGGGAATCAGGGCGGGAACAATGTAATGGACCTGCAGGCAATCAATGATATCGCGTTCCAGTTCAACACCGGAACAACAGGACCGATATATATAGATGATGTTGAGTTTTCAGGGATGCCTGAACCGACAGCCACAAATACGCCGGAAGAAACAGCAGCGCTTACTCATACAGAGACTGACACGCACACCCATACTCATACTTTCACGGAAACTTTCACCGAGGAACCTACCGCAGCTGATACAAATACGCCGGAACCTACAGCAACCGATACAAATACACCCGAACCTACAGCTACAGACACGCAGGAAACCGAGTTAACAGATACGCCGACAGATACTCCGACCGACACCGCAACTAATACACCGACAGATACACCGACAGACACGGCAACAGACACACCGACAGACACGGCAACAGACACGCCGACAGACACGGCAACAGACACGCCGACAGACACGGCAACAGACACGCCGACAGACACAGCAACAGA
>CAYTNY010000095.1:0-7593 GCA_964439215.1 uncultured Spirochaetia bacterium | reverse complement strand
TTGAACTTTGAACTTTGAACTTTGAACTTTGAACCCACTACCCACTCTCTCACACCCTCATCGTTCTTATTATAAAGTATATATCATCCCACATTGCCGTAAGCAGCGTATTAAAAAGATTCACAAGTATGGGCATTGACACGAGCACCGCCGCTATGCCGATCATTATGTTCATAGGCAGCCCGACTATAAAAACATTCATCTGCGGAATCGTTCTTGCGATCAGCCCCAGCGTGACGTTTGAAAGAAAAAGCGCAATTGTCGCGGGCCCCGCTATCTTAAAAGCAAGCAGAAACATCTCTGAAAACATTGCGTTCAGTTTTGTTACCGTAGGCTCTGTAATACCGACGTTTCCCAGCGGAACCATCGCAAAACTGTCAACAATGGCCTTAAACAGCATATGATGCCCGTTTATGGCCATAAACAGCAGGATCCCCATCACAAATTTAAACTGTCCGATTATTGACACCTGTGTGTTTGAAACAGGGTCAATAACATTTACGATACCGAAACCCATCTGCAGGTCTATTATCTGTCCCGCCAGCTGTATTGCCGTAAATATAAGATTTGCCGCAAAACCTATTGCCACGCCCAAAAGCACCTGCTTAAAAACTATTACTCCGTAAGTTCCGATATCTCCGGGTATGACAAAGTCCTTTTCAACCACGGGAAATACTATTATGGCAATCAGAAACGCAAGCGCTATTTTTATAAGCGGCGGTACATTCCTGCTTGATATAACCGGCGCGGAAAAGAATATTGCGGATATTCTGATCGTTATAAGCACATAAACCTGAAACTGTTCAAGAGCTATATCAAATATATTAAACTGTTCCATTTTTCACCGTCAGTTCCAATCTCCATCCCGCGTCCGCCTCTACATCTTCATATAATTCGGCAGATTCATCATAAGATTGACTGTAAAATTTATAAGAAGCCTGAGCATCCAGGGCCCGAAAACGATTGCCGCCAAAAGAACAACTATTATTTTAGGCACAAAGGTAAGGGTCATTTCCTGTATCTGTGTAATTGCCTGAAATATACTGATCGCAACACCGGTAAAAAGCGCAAACCCCAAAAGCGGAGCCGCAACCAAAAGCGTCAAAAGCAGTGCCTCTCTGCCGAATGTTGTAACAAACTCAATAGTCATATCCCCTCCGGGGGTTAAGATTTTTCACGGCGTCTGTTTTCAGACAGAATACTCCCGGCCGCGCCCGCAGACCGGCTAAAAACTTACTATAAGCGCCCTTGATATCAGATGCCAGCCGTCAACAAGAACAAAAAGAAGTATTTTAAAAGGCAGCGATATCATAACAGGCGGAAGCATAAGCATACCCATTGACATCAGAGTGCTCGCCACAACCATATCTATAATCAGAAACGGTATATATATAAGAAAACCCACTATAAAAGCTGTTTTAAGCTCGCTTATTACAAACGCGGGTATTAAAACCGCGGTAGGCACATCATCCCTGTTTTTGGGCCTTTCATTCTTTGATAAAAATATAAAGAGCGCAAGATCTTTCTCCCGCGTCTGTTTAAACATAAATTTCCTGATCGGCCTGAGCGACTCGTCCATTGCCTCCTGCAGAGTAATTTCCTCTTCCATATAAGGCTCCCAGGCATTTTCATATATGTCGGTTCCCACGGGCCGCATTAAGAAAAATGTCATAAACAGCGCAAGCCCTATAATTATCTGGTTCGCCGGTATCTGCTGCGATCCCAGAGCCTGCCTTAAAAACGACAGTACAATAACGATCCTTGTAAAGGAAGTCATAAGCATAAGTATCGCGGGCGCCAGCGTCAGAATCGTTAAAAGCAGAATTATCTGTATCGTGGCCGCAACATCTTTCGGGCTCTTTGCCGGGTCAACCGTAATGCCTATGCTGGGCACATCAACAGGAGCCGCATAAAGCGGCGCCCCCGCCGCAAAAAGACCGATGATTCCCGCCGCAATAAAAAACCTTTTTTTATCTGTTTTCATTTTCATCACTCTTTTTCAGTTTATCCATTACTTTTTTCAGGGTTTTATTTCCGGAATCAACCGCTTTTTTTCCCTGTTTTATATAAGTTGCTTTAAGTTCCTTTGAAAAATCCGCGCGGCTCTTTGACCTGTATCTGGATATATATTCATCCGCACTGCTTTTGACCTTTTCCATTGTCTCCTCGTCTTTTATTTCCGCCAGCACATTCAGCCCTTCGCCTCCCGCGCCCAAAAGAAGTATTCTGTCGGCAAATTCAATAACATAAACAGCTTTTTTCGCGTCTATGTTCTCTTTAGCCAGAACTTTTACAACGCCTTCGGTTTTAAGCGGAATTGATGCTTTCACATAAATAAATTTTATTCCCAGCATCACCAGATACATGAGCCCTATTATAAAAAGAAGGGACACTATAAGATTTATAGTTGTCCCTATCATCCCGCCGCCCTTAAGCCGGGCCGGCGTTTCTATTTTTTGTATCTCTTCAGACAGATAATCACCGGAATACCCCGGTGTTTGAGCCGGAATATCCGTACCGGCCGCATTTTCAGCGGCCGGCAGGTTAAATACGCCTAAAAAAAAACTGTCAGTAATATTAAGTTAAGTTTTTTCATTATTATTATATTTTCGGTATCCTGTCAGCCGGCTTTATAATATCCGTTATCCTGATACCGAAATTCTCGTCGATTACAACCACTTCGCCTTTGGCGATATATTTCCCGTTCACAAGAATGTCAACAGGCTCACCCGCAAGCTTATCAAGTTCAACAACAGAACCGGGCGTAAGATCCAGAACTTCTCTTACAAGTTTTTCCGTTCTGCCGAGTTCAACCGTCAGATTCAAAGGCACATCCAGAACAATATCAAGACTCTCATCATATACCGAGCCGCCTTTTTCCGAAGCAAGCTCTGATGATACAACATTCTGCGCCTTTGGAGATGTTTCAGGCGTACTTTCGCTTCCTGCCGTAACTCCTCCCACAAAATCCTGATCAGGCGAAGAAGATGCATCCTGCGCTCCCTGTTTCATCAGCCCGGCAATCCCGCCGTTAAACAGTATACCCATATTTCCCGGATTAAAAGAGCCTATCTGCAGCTCCGCTGACATCAGCACCACATCGCCGTCAACACCCGGTATTATTCCGGACGATAAGTCCGTCACAGTAACTTCACCCGGAGTAGTCATAACTGTCTTGGATATCTGCGAGGATACATTGCTTACAACCGCATCCACAAACTGGCCGGTAAGTTCGGTAACCGCACTCAGATGAAGGTCCTCAAGCGTTTCCGGAGGATTTGAGCCGTCCTGGCCTATCATTAAATCAGCCATTATCGCGGCCTGTGCTTCGGATATGATCAATACAGCCGTACCAAGACCGTCCGAAAGTTCTACCGGCGCAATAAGATTGTTGCCGGGAAGAGCAGAGCCTACAGCACCTGCGTCTATTTCTTCAATATTGCCGATCTTGACAGATGTTGTCTGCCCCAGCAGTTCCGAAAGCATGCTTTCGCCGTTCGGCACAGCTGAACCCAATAATTCCTGAATATTATTCTTTTCATTATCCGCTAAAGCCAATTTAACACCTCCTACTTAATGGAAAATTTTTTCTCATAAGATTCATCTGTTTTCTTAACTATTCCTGTTATTTTAACGGCCTTTTTCTTGCCTTTTGCTCCGACTCTTCCGTAAAACATAGGCTTGCCTTCGACCGAAATAAGTATGTCTTCTTCCGCGTTGGTTTCAAGTTTTACAATGTCATTTTTCTTAAGGCCCACAATATCCGCCATTTTCAAAACAGATTTTCCCAGATTCACGCTCATCGGAACCCAGGTGTTTTTCACACGATTGTCAAGTATATCCTGATTTTCTTCGGACATTTCTTCTTTTGTAAGCGTAAACCACTGTTTGGCGCTGAGTTTATGCAGAACCGGCTCTATAACAAGATACGGTATGCACATTGACATGGCGCCCACGTGTTCTTTTATCTTTATCTCAAAATTCAGGTTAAGGCACATCTCATTCGGGGCCACGATCTGGACAAACTGCGGATTTGTTTCCCTTGCCTTTATTTCGGGATCAAATTCCGCTATTCTGTTCCAGGAATCCTTTAAGTTTTCAAACGCCTTTTCAATAAGTTTGCCTACTATCTGCTGTTCAAGGTCCGTAAGCTCTCTGGGTTTTGACATGGCTTCGCCCTGTCCGCCCAGAACCCTGTCAATTATTGGGAATATTATTGAGGGGTTTATTTCAAAAACCGCCGCGCCTTTGAGCGGTTCCATGGAAAAAACAGCCATAGACGTGGGATTCGGTATGGAATCAATATATTCCCTGTACGTCATCTGTTTTACGGATGTAACGGTAATTTCGGCAATAGTCCTGATAAACCCCGAAAGATCCGCTCCAAAATGCCTCGCAAACCCTTCGTGCATCATTTCTATGGTTCTTACCTGGTCCTTTGAAAATTTATCCGGCCGTCTGAAATCATATATCTTTACTTTGCCTTTCTGCTTAACAGGCATTGACTGGCCGCCGGAAAGTTCACCGCTCTCTTCATGCTGTTCGGGAGACTGGGCAGATCCGCCTGTATCGGACATTCCCGACAATAACGCGTCCAGTTCACCGTCTGATAAAATATCATCAGCCATTAATCACACCCCGATTTTTTTATTTATTACTGTATCGCAAAAGATGTAAAATAAACTCTTGCCAGCTGTCCTCTGTTTAAAATCGCATTTATCTTTTCTTTTATTTCTTTTTTCAAAGCTTCCCTGTTTTCCGGATCCGCAAGCTGCACGGACGTCTTTGCGCTGAGGGAAGATATAACAATATCTTTAATCTGCGGCATTCTGCGCTCAACTTCTGTCTGAAGTTCTTCGCTTGAGCCGTAATCAAGCTCCAGAGAAACATTTGTTCTCAAAAAACTCTGCTGAGTCGGATCCGCAAGATTCACAATAAACTCGCCCAGCGGTTCTATCTGTCCCAGTTCAGGTTTTTCAACTATAACTTTTTTGGTCGCAGGCGTTGTTTTTGACATAATAACAAAAAATGTTGCGCCGGCAGATATAAGACTGACCACCAAAACGGCGCTTGTCAAAATCAGCAATACCTGTAAACTCTTCCTGTCATCTCCTGCCATGAAACTACCTCCTAAAATTAATTAATTTATTTTTTAATATGTCAGGCTTTCAATTTGCTCTTTTTCAATCTGCCGTCTAATCTTAAGGTCGGACGGAAGAGGCATTTCTCTTGATACTGATTCGCGGTCATTAATAAGGTCCGCTTTCAGAACCACAATATCAATTCTTCTGTTTTTTGCCCTTGTAATATCGTCAATATTCGGAACAAGCGGCTTCTGCGATCCATATCCCGCCGCTGACAGCCTGTCCGGCGAAACACCCGCTGTGATAAGATATTTAAGAACATTGACCGCTCTTGCGGCCGAAAGCTCCCAGTTATCATCATACCGCCGCGACCTTGTAATAGGAGTATCGTCTGTGTGCCCCTCTACCATTATAGGATTTGTAACTTCTTTCAAAAGCTCTCCAACATCCGAAAGCATACGCCTGCTGGCCGGCCCCATTTCAGCGCTTCCGGGATCAAAAAGAACCTTGTCGGTCATAAGGCTTATTACAAGGCCTCTTTCATTAAATCTGACCTTTACATCCCGTTCAAGTTTTCGCTGAAGTATCCATTTCTGAACTTTTTCTCTTAATGTTGTAAGCTGAACCTGAGAACGCTCCATCTGAATGGGTTCTGTATCCGTTGTCGCGCCCGTAGCCATTACCGATACCTGCCCGCTTAAGCCGAATGCATTCCCAAGAGCCATCGCAAGCGCCCTCATCCTCGCTTCATCCACCGCTGACATAGCATAAAGAACAACAAACAAAGCAAAAAGAAGGGTTAACATATCCGCGTATGTGAGGAGCCACCTCATCATACCGGCTGTTTCCATCAGCTCATCGTCTCCGCCTTTTTTGTCTCTTCTGCCCATTAAGCCTCTTCTCCTTCGCCTTCAGTTTTTCCGATATCCTGTTCTTTAGGCGACAGGAATGCTTTCAGTTTTTCCTCAACAATCCTCGGATTGTCGCCCGCGGATATCGAAAGTATGCCTTCTATCATAACCTCGCGCACAAGAACTTCCTGCGACGATTTTGCTTTAAGTTTAAAAGATATCGGAAGGAATATAAGGTTTGCGAAACCGATTCCATAAAAAGTAGCGATAAACGCAACCGAAATAGCGCCCGCAACCCTGGCCGCTGATTCCAGGTGAGCAAGAGCGTTAACAAGACCCATAACAGCTCCTACAATACCAAGCGTAGGCGCAAACCCGCCGAGCGTTCCGTAGAGCCCTTCGCCGAGTTTATGTCTTGTTTCAAGGAAAGCAAGGTCGGTTTCAAGAATGCTTTTTACAAGTTCAATATCAGTACCGTCAACAACAAGCTGTATCCCTTTTTTCAGAAATCCGTCGTCAACATTTGCGATTTCATCTTCCAGCCCCAAAAGACCTTCACGGCGGGCCTTTGTCGCAAAACCCACAAGAGTATTTATTACATCCTGAGTGCTTATCTCTTTCTGAATAAAAGCCTGCTTGGTAATAGGGCCTATATTTGCTATAACCGCCCACGGATAAGATATCATAGTAGCTCCGAAAGTTCCGCCGACAACAATAAGGAAAGCTTCAAGCTGAATAAACATAAGAAAGCCTCTTATATCACCGTGGTTTTCCAGCAAGAGCGCGAGAGAAATAGTACCCCAACCCACTATTAAACCTATAATTGTAGATAAATCTGGTTTCACCAAAACACCTCCGAAGCTATATTAGTCGTTTTCTTTTATCAAAGGCAGGTTAATTTCCTGCTTGTATTTTTTTACCAGTTTGATAATTTCATCAACCGGCGTTTTTACCGTAAGTTTTTTTCCTGTGGTCATAGTGATGATAGTATCCGGCGTGGATTCTATCATTTCAATAAGTTCACCATTAATAACTATTTTCTTTCCGTCAAAACGCTCAACAAATATCAAGTTTTCAACTCCTACCCGAAAATGTAAACGTATTCTACTATTTTCATATTTTTTTGTCAATAAAAAAAAACTTTTTTACATAGTGTTCCATAATTTAAATATCCGTTCTGCTTTTGCAAAACAACATGAAATAAAGCCTTTTCCAGCACCTTTCACCCGCCCTGCCAATATAATCTAAAAACCATTATTTTTAAAATAAAAATTTTAACTTTTTTTATAAATATTTCATCCGCAAAACCGCTGAATAAATTTCATCCTGTCCCGCCCTGCCGTGTCATTCTCTCTAACAAAAACCCCCGCACCCGCTGCCGACTTTCTACACATATATATATTAATATGAAAAAAACTGATATTTTCTTCAATGCTCAATTCTTATTTGATTTTGTCCGCAGGTATCATAACCATTTTGCCGTCTTTCCACGCCGCAACCCACGGGGTGTATTTTGTCTGCTCTACAACGTCGCCTGTTTCGTTTGTAAGATATGTAGTAGAACCTAAGTGGTCGGCGGGTGTTGTTGCCGCGGTGCAGCTGTCACTAATATTGCCGCACTTCCTGCCGCTGCAACACCCTCTCCCTATCCCTCTCCC
>CAYTNY010000094.1:0-7792 GCA_964439215.1 uncultured Spirochaetia bacterium | reverse complement strand
CGTAGAGGGAGAGGGAAATAATTTATATTCCTGTATATTTTCGGATGTTTTAGGTGCTGCAAATCATTTTACAATTCAGCTCAGTGAACAGTAAACTTGAGTTTCGAGCCTTGAATTTCACGCCATATTGCTGTATGACGTCAGATTTTCCGCTTTTTTCATCAGATGATGGATTTTTTCAAGGTTTTCAGGTTTGTCGGATACCGCAAGTTCTTTGGCTTTTATTAAAAGATTCCCTTCTCTTGTCACCAGGGTTTCAAGAGACAGCGGCAGTTCTTTCAGCTGCCTGATAAGCCTTTGTTTCCATCTCTTGTCCGGGGCCCCTGCGGTCCGGGCTGAACCATTATATTTCCCGGGCCTTGTTTGGTTATAGCTGATGTTCCAATCCTCAATAAAACGAATAATGTTTTTTCTGTCCATATCCGCCTCCCTGTTTTTTATTATAAAATAAATATAACAGAAAAGGAACTATTTATCTGTGTTCTTTATCACAAATAAAAAAAAAAATCAGGGTTTTAGGGAGTTTTTTTTAAGGAGCGGCCCGGTGCCATATAGAGGGGTTGGAGATGGAACACCGGGCCTCCTGAGGCTATTGTTTACATTTAAAATAGTACAATATAATGGTTATTTTGTCAAGTATTTTTTTTATAAAAAAAAACCTTCCGCAAACGCAATAAAATCACTGAAAATAAGGCTTTTTAATATTATTTCCTGACAAAAAAACCACTAAATATAATTATTATTCCCCTGCCGCATTAATTATTCAGATAAAATATTACAGCTTTAGGTTATAACAGGATCTCTTTTTTTATCTGTTTTACAATATCATTCATTTTTGACATTATTTCAGGCGACATTTTTTCGCCGAATTCTTCGTTATTTATTATTTCAATTCCGAATATCCTGATAGTTTCAGGCATTTTTATACCTGTCTGCCTGCCTATATTAACCGCCTCAAAAATACTTATGTCGTGGGATGAAAGAATTCTATGCGAACCGATTTTGCTTTCAAAATCAATTTCAACAACCATTCCCGGCGGATAGCTGCCTGTTTTTATGGAGTCAATAACGAACAGACTGTCATAATCCCTTATCATGTCCAGCAGATTCATCCCTCCGGTTTCCGCCAGTTTCAGTTCAACGCCGCCCGCGCCGGCTGTTTCGTCATAAAGCATTTTGGCGGCATGAAGCCCCGCCGCGTCATCAGACAGTATTGAATTTCCCATTCCCAGTATCAACAGCTTCATTTCTCCGGCCTCTTTTTTAAAAGCAGAAAAAAAGGGCGGTTTTTTTTCAACCGCCCTTTTGGTTCTGCGCTGTTTTTTTCAGTCTCTTCGTATCTTTTCAACTATGTCTCCGCCCGCGTTTCTTATGTTCACAATCAAAGGCATATCCCCCGGAAGCGAATGCGTGGCGCATCCAAAGCACGGGTCATAGGTGCGGAACGCCATCTCCACCATATTCAGAATGCCGTCATTTATCTTTCCTTCTTTTTCCACCAGCGCCTTTGCGGCGTTCCTTATTCCCATATTCATATTGGCATAATTAAAAGCAGTCGCGACTATTATGTTCGCTTTCCGGATCATGCCGTCTGAATCTGTTTTGTAATGATGTATCAGAGTGCCTCTCTGCGCTTCAACAATACCGACGCCTTCGGACGGCGTCTGATTTGGTATTGTCCTGTAATCATCCGAGAGTATTTCCTCGTCATTCGCGAGTTCTTTCAGATTCTCCGCGAAATATATCATCTCTATGACCCTTGCCCAGTGCTGGGCAAGTATATTATGCACGGGTTTTCCGCCGAGCGTGGAAAACAGCTTTTCGTATTCAGCCTGCGCAAGGGGTGTTGCCATGCCGTCGCAGGCATTCAGCCTCCCCATGGGCGCAACCGTCGCAAAAGAACAGCCCGGCCCGTCCACAAGCCCTTTCCAGCCCTGTTTTTTAAGGTAGGCGAACTTCAGATACGACCATTTCTCTGAATGTTCCGCAATGTAATCCAGGTAATTTTCCGGGCCGAACTTGTACATTTCTCCGCCTTCGTGGTCAACCACCCTGACTTTTCCGTCGTACATATTCATTTTGTTATTCTCATCAACAAGCCCCATGTAGTTTGTAACCAGTTTAAACGGCCCGCTTGTTATAAGATCAACGTACTCTTTGTTCTTGAGAACCACATCTTCAAATATTTTATTCGTGAATTTCGCGAACTCCAGAAGATCGTCCGCCCATTCCTTTATTGTATCAACCTGCTCTTTGTTCAGCCCTTTTGAAACACCGCCGGGTATCGCCATGGTCATATGCGTCTGATGCCCGAACATTGCCTGGATTTTCTGGGCCTTTGACCTTGACTCTATTACTTTTTTTCCCGCGTCAAGACCGACTTTCGCGATAACTCCGAGAATATTTCTTTCCGCCTTATCCGCCGCGGGGCCGACCACAAAATCAGGCGCGGCAAGCGCGTAAAAATGCGCGGTATGCGAATGAAAATTATGCGCCTGATAAAAAAGCTGCCTTAATTTTTTTCCCGCGGAAGGGACCTTTACCTTATAAACTTCATCAACGGCTTTTGCGCTCGCAAGATGGTGCACTCCCGGGCATACACCGCATATTTTAGGAACAATTCTCGGCATTTCCTCGGCAGGCCTGCCTTCACAGAATTTTTCAAACCCCCTGAGCTCGGGTATCTGAAGATAAGCGTTCTCAACGGCCCCGCTGTCATTCAGAAATATCTCTATCTTGCCGTGCCCCTCAAGCCTTGTAATGGGGTCAATGGTTATTTTTTTCATTATTTTGCCCTCCTTAAGAGTGATACCGGAAGATTGAATCTGTATATGGTCCCGGCAATATCAGGTATTGTCTCCGTTATTTTTTTTATTTCCTCCGGATCATCGGAATCTATTACAGACGCCGCTGCTGATATCATTTTCGCTCCCATATCCTCAACGCCTTCCGCGGGGCCAAAACATCCTCTGCACGGCATAGCCGCGCCAACGGTGCATTTCGCTCCGCATCCTCCTTTTGTTACGGGGCCCATACAGAATATACCCTGTTCCAAAAGACACTGTTTCGGGTCAGGTTTTATCATATGGGGCCTGAAAAACTGTTTTACCGACTTTTCATCCTTTTTTTCGCGTGTACATTCCTCGCATAAATTCTTCGCGCCCGCTATAACAGCGCCTTTGGGAGGAAGTTTCCCTGTGACAATGGCGTTTATGGCAGTGTCTATTATTTCAAGCGTCGGAGGGCACCCCGGCAGGTAATAATCAACATCCACAACCTGCGCGAGTGATTTTACAAATTCATCCATTACGGGTATTTCCACATCTCCCTCGGGAACACTGCTCTCAGGCTCGGGATAAACGCCCTCAGGCTCGCAGGATTCGCAGGTTCTGTAAACCCGCTCTAAAATGCCTTCCTTTTTAACAAAATTAGCCATGCCGGGTATTCCGCCCAGATAAGCGCAGGAGCCGTAGGCAACAAGCAGCTTTGATTTTTTTCTCAAAAGCTGCGCCATGTGCTTTTGTTCGGAATTGCGGATGCACCCGTTGAAAAGGCAGGCGTCTATTTCCCCGTCTTTCAGCGCTTCAACGTCGCTTACCTTGAAATCCATTGCTATCGGCCAGAATTTTATGTCCGCTGCCTCGGCAACATCAAGTATCTTCTCGTCTATATCAAGAATTGATACATCGCATCCCCCGCAGGAGCCTGCCCAGTATATGGCAAGATTAAGTTTCTTTTTGCCGCTCATTTTACAACCTCCTCTTTTGCATCCTTGAAATTCAGAGGCCCGAGCTGCTTCAGTTTCTCCGTTATATCGCCGACTACCTCGGCAAATTTATCGCCTTCAGCCGCGGATACCCATTCAAGCCGGAATCTTTCCTCTTCAATGCCCATTCCTTTTATAAGGCTTTTTATAAACGGAACTCTTTTCTGCATGTTATAGTTCCCTATGTTATAATGGCAGTCGCCCGGATGACACCCGCATATCAGAACTCCGTCAGCGCCGTCAGAAAACGCTTTAAGTACAAAAGTAGGGTCAACCCTGCCGGAACACATTACTTTTATGGGTACAACATTCGCGGGATATTCTATTCTTGACGTTCCCGCAAGATCCGCACCGGTATAGGAACACCACTTGCAAAGGAACGCAACTATCCTCGGTTCAAAATCATCAGTCATTTTTACGCCTCCGTTTGTCTTATTTTGTTTTTATTTTTTCTTTTATATTAAGAATACCTTCAATTTCCTGGAATATCTGCTCGTCAAGATAGCCTTTCTGCACAGCCGCGCCGGACGGGCACACCGCAACACAGGTGCCGCATCCTTTGCACATCGCCTCAACGACTTCAGACGCTTTCTTTTCTTCGTTAAATTCTATTGCCTGATAAGGGCATACACTGATGCAGAGCCTGCATCCCGCGCATTTTTCACTGTCCACAGATGATGTGACAGGCTCCATTTTAACTTTCCCTTTGTTTATATTCATAAGGACCTGCGCGGCTGCCGCGGCTGCCTGCGCAACCGTGTCAGGTATGTCTTTCGGCCCCTGACAGGCGCCGGCAAGATAGATGCCGTCCGACGCCGTATCAACCGGCGCAAGTTTCGGGTGCTTTTCCAGAAAAAATCCGTCCCTGCTTCTTGACAGCTGCATTTTTCCGGCAAGTTCATCCGCTGTTTTATTGTGTTCAAGCCCTGTTGAAAGCAGAACCATATCAACCGGAAGTCTTCTAACCCTGCCTAAAAGCGTATCCTCAACTTTCACTATAAGCTTTCCGTCTTCTTCCTTAATTTCAGGTATATCCGTTACTTCCGCGCCTTTTCCTCTTATAAAATGAACACCTTCGCTGAGCACCTTGTTGTAAAACTCCTCGTATCCTTTTCCGAACGCCCTCATATCAATGTAAAGATTATATACCTCCGCTTCAGGGGCTTTTTCTTTTACAAGATGGGCAAATTTCGCGGAATACATGCAACATACCCGCGAACAATGTTCATTCGTATGCTTGTCCCTGCTCCCTACGCAGTGAACTATCGCGACTGCCTTCGGAAGGCTGCCGTCCTTAAGAACCACTTTTCCTCCCGTAGGACCCGAAGCGTGCGTATATCTTTCAAACTCAAGAGCTGTCAGCACATTGTCATATATGCCGTAGCCGTAGCGTTCAAGGTGCTTTTTATCGCTGAATGTATTAAAGCCTGTGGCTGTTATTATATTGCCCACTTCAATTTCCACAAAAGTATCCTGCATTTCAAGATCAATTGCGTTCTTGCCGCATTTTTTCACGCATACACCGCATTTTTTGCAGTGTTCCATATCAATCGCGTAAACACTCGGGACCGCCTGCGGAAAAGGCCTGTAGATCGCTTTGCGCATTGAGAGGCCCTCCTCAAATTCCGCCGGAATATTTTTCACGGGGCAGAATTTTTCGCAGTCGCCGCATCCCGTGCAGTTCTTCTCATCAACATAGCGCGCCTTCTTTTTTATTTTTGCCCTGAAATTCCCGATATATCCTTTTACTTCCTCAACTTCAGAGAGCGTCATAAGCTCAATGTTCTTGTTCTGGTTTACTGCCACCATTTTCGGCGTGAGTATGCAGGCCGCACAGTCAAGCGTAGGAAATGTTTTGTCAAACTTTGCCATATGCCCGCCTATTGTCGGTTCCTTTTCAACAAGATAAACCTTTTTACCCGCGTTTGCTATGGTAAGAGCCGCTTCTATCCCCGCTATCCCGCCTCCGATTACAAGCGTTGCCGGATTTACATCCACCTCTGTTTCCTGAAGCGGCTTGTGCCTTACAACCCTGCGCACCGCCGCGGCAACAAGTTTTTCCGCTTTTTCTGTTGCCTTGGCTTTATCTTTTGTTACCCAGGAAACGTGTTCTCTTATGTTTGCCATCTGAAAAAGATACTGGTTTATGCCCGCGTCCGCGACAGCTCCCCTGAAAGTATTTTCATGCATTAAAGGCGAGCAGGACGAAACAACAAAATGCGTCAGTCCTTCTTTTTTTGCGTCTTCTTTCATCATTTCCTGGCCCGGATCAGAGCACATATATTTATATTCTTTTACAAGCACCACATTGGGCAGTGTACGCGCAAATTCCGCGACAGCCTCCACATCAACGGTTTTTGAAATATTTGTACCGCAATGACATACATAAACACCTATTCTCGGGCTGCCGTTATTATTATCAGGCATCAGCCGCACCTCCGGATATTTTTTCAAGTTCTTTTCCGGGATCCACAAAATTCCCGGGTATTCCAAGGGCCTTCCCGTCAATTCCAAGGGCCAGCCCTATAATCTGGGTAAGATACATAACAGGTATTTTAAGGTCTTTTTTATATTTCCCGCTGAGTTTTGACTGATAACTTTCCAGGTTCATCATGCACAGCGGGCAGGCTGTGACAATTATGCCTGCTCCGGCTCTTTTGGCGGATTGGAGGACTTCCGCCACCATGGGCAGCGCCGCGTTTTCCTTTGTCTGCATCAGCATACCGGCGCAGCATTTTGTTTTTGCCATAAAATCAACAGGAACAGCGCCTATGTCCTCCATGAGCCTGTCCATGGTTTCGGGCCGCTCGCTGTGGTCAAACCCATCGGGGCGCGTTATCTGGCACCCGTAATAACAGGCAATCCTTATGTTTTCCTGTTTCTTTTCGGTTTTATTCTTTATTTCGCCCCTGAGATCGGAATAAAGTATATCAAGAATATGCCGGATCTTTGCTTTCCCCGTGTACTCAAGGTTTTCTTCTTTCAGCTCCTTTGAAACCGCGGCCGCAATATCCGGCTGCCCTTTCATTGTTTTTTCCGCTTTTCTTAAAGATGTATAGCAGGCGCTGCACGGCACCGCAATATCATTTCCTGCTTTATCAGCGATCGCAAGATTTCTCGCCGAAAGATACGCCGCGCTCTTTTCATTTACCCCAAGCGAAAGAGTGGCCCCGCAGCAGTTCCAGTCTTCAATATCATTGAGTTCTATATCCAGTTTTTCAAAAACCGCGCGCACCGACATATCGTACGGCTTGCAGGTTTCCTCCAGAGAACAGCCGGGATAATATGTATATTTTTTCATTTTATGCCTCCAGGTTCTTCAAAGCTTTTTTTATATGTTTTGCGCCTTTTATTTTTTTCGGAAAATACGGCATTCTTTTTTTTATAAAAAGCATCATTCCGAGCGGCGCGATCTTTATAAAATTAAATACATTGGGGATATTCTGCCGTATCATCAGTTCCGGCTCATAACTTCTTCCGTATTCAGCCACAACTTTATTGAAATTTTTCGCGAGTTTCAGCCCGGCCCTTTTACGGGGTTTAATCCCGTGTTTTTCCGCTGTTCTTTTTAGATGGTACATAAAGTCAGTTATCTTTATTTCACTCGGACACCGCGCGGTGCACGAGTAACACGACGCGCAGACCCACGCTGTATCAGCTTTTAAAACTTCGTCAATATCACCGGACTTCAGCATTCCGATGGCTCTCCTCGGAGTAAAATCCATAATGTTCGCGACAGGACACGATCCGCTGCACGTCCCGCACTGAATACACGATGCTATTTTTTCCCCTTCAGGCAATGTTAAAAATTCTTCATAGACCCGTTGTGAAAGTTCTTTATCCATAACAGACTCCTTATTTGGTTTTTAACCGCTTGATTGTGAATAAAATCACAAGAGGTTTTAAAAAAACTCACGGCTGTATAAAAACACCGTTTCAGCAAAGAAACCAATGTTTCTTTGAAACTGAAAAATCTGCGTAAATTATACCAGAAAATAGTCTGAACTGTCAATAAAATAACCGCCT
>CAYTNY010000093.1:0-7961 GCA_964439215.1 uncultured Spirochaetia bacterium | reverse complement strand
AAACAGCAACACAGACAATAACGCGGACAGTTTCTCCGTCGGTTACTGAAACAGCGACGCAGACAATAACGCGGACAGTTTCTCCGTCGGTTACTGAAACAGCAACGCAGACAATAACGCGGACAGCTTCTCCGTCAGCTGTTGAAACAGCAACGCAGACAGTTTCGTTTTCAGCCACGGAAACACGGACACTGATAATTATAAACACCGCAACCGCAACACCCACAAAAACACCGGATACCGGAGCTGCGGTGCCTGAGGCGGGGGAAGGTGCTCCTTATCCCAATCCCGGCAAAACCGGTTTAAACACGCATATTTTTTACAGCATAGAAACTTCCGGGGAAATAACAGTGGAGGTATATACTGTTGACGGAAGAAAAATATTAACGGATAATAAGGGCATATTTTCAGGCAGAGGAAAAATAACCGTGGATGTTTCAGATCTCGGGCCGGGTGTTTATTTTGTGCGTTACAGGATGGTGCCTGAAGACGCTGCTCCCGCAAAAGAAAAAATAAGCAGATTTCTGATTAAAAGACACTAGAAGGCGGAACAACAATGAAAAAGTTTCTTTTTATAACAGCGGCGTTTTTTTTGTTTATGTCAGGATGCGCGTCATCCGGACACAGGAATATTGTATTTGATGAAAAAACAGAATATTCCGGATTTTTTGAAGCTTCTTTGCTTGCGGTCAATGAAATGGGATATCAGCTGGAGTCTGCGGATAAAGATTCCGGTGTAATCTCAGCGGCTGATTATACGAACAATGTATGGTATGCGGCTCTTCTGCCCAGGCTTTCCATTGTTATTATAAAAACACAGGAAAATCTGATAGTGGATATAAGTGATGTTTCGCGTTCAGGGGAGGATAAAGCCGGGGAGTTTCTAAGAAAAGCCGGCAGAAAATACGCCGGCCTGACGGATAAAGAGATGTTCCTGAAGGATAAGAAAATAATAAGAAGTCCGGCAGGGGAAAAAAAGAACAATGAGGACAGTGAAGATAAAAAAGAGGAAAAAAAAGAAATACCGGACAGCGGATTTGATACCGGCGCGGATGCGGAAATTGAGTTAAAAGCTGAAGTACAGGGATTTATGATGTCGCCGGCAAAGACAATAAAAAATAAAAGTTTTCATGACTGGAGCGGTATAACCGTATATTTTATATATGAAGACGGGGATGTAAGGGATGTTTATATAAAAAAAGCGGATAAAATAAGCAGGAACAGGTCCCTTACCGTGAAACCGGATAATCTTAAAACCCTTGGCGGAGAAGATGCCCCGGAGAAATTGGGCGCGCCGGATATTGTAAGGGTTATTGCCTATGAAAAAGGGAAAAAAGGTTTTTACGAGAAAACATACAGGTAGTTCCGGAAAAATACAGGCAGGAGCCTTTTAAAAATCATAAAAGAAGAACGCGGATGAAAAATATAGCGAAATGATTTGAGTAAAAGCGTAAATGAATAAAAGTGCGCATTTTTATGCGCGGAAAAAGCATTTAATCCGTGCAGGTAAATAAAGACGGACGGCATATATATTGCTTTATCCCTTATAGGGATAAAATTACCGGAGGTAATAATGGGAAATACAGACAGCGCACAGGTAAAAACAATTACCCTTGCAAGAAGATTTGTTGACAGCATATATATATTAACGGATGATTCTTCCGGGAAATCCGCGGATGAGAGCACGCAGCAGCTGCGCAGATATTCGTTTGTAATGATGGAAGGGCTCATGGACGGTTTTTTAAGTTCAAAAAGAAGCGAACCCTTGAATACGATAAGAAACGCGGAACAATTTATGCAGGAAGTAAAATGGAACCTTTGTCTTGCTCTTGAAAACAATGTTGTAAGCAGGCAGGGGTTTTACATGATATTAAATCTTTCCCGGGAAATTCAGCAGCTGCTTGAAAGCATTAAAGAAGAAGCTCTGGGCAGAACTAACGGAGAAAAACAGTAAGCCGCTGAAATTCAGTTCACCCGTTATTTCATTTTATAATAATTCTTTATTGTTTTTTCAACCACATCCGCTTCGTGCACGGAAAGAAAAATCCCGAAATTCAACGCGCCCCCGGTATGCTGTATTTTTATGGTATCCGCCTTGCCGGGGATCTCTGATTTCAGTCTTTCAAGAATGTCTTTCTGCGAAAAATAATTTTCAGTTAAAACTTTTTCCAGGGAGTCTTTTTTTATAAAAACTGTTTTCCCGGCGCGCAGAATATATTTTTTGTATATAAAAGCATCCGGGGTCAGCTGTATATATTCTCCTCCCGAAAGGGTCCATAAAAACGTTCTTCCTGTTACCAGAACCGCAAATACGGCATAAATTTTCAGCACGGTATATACCCAGTTTTCCGCCCCGAGCGTGGAGTTGAATATAAACGCCAGATGCTCCGCGGCCATAAACGCGCCGATAAGGAGCGTAATGAAGAAATTCATAATAAACAGAAGAATAAAAGCATTCAGCAGCGAATTATGGGACCGGATATATATATCAATGGTCTCCGGTTTTTTATTTACTGTTATTCTGTTCGTGATATGTTCCCGCATTTTATACCTTTTTTTGTTTTATCCGGCGGCTGATGATGTGCACCGCAAATCCTGTATCTAACGCATCATAACATGAATTTCATATTTAAACATATGAATTTCCGGCCCTGCGGCTCAGAATTATAGTTTGCAAGTTTTATTGCAACACTTCATAGAATCAAAGTTTTTTTGCACATACCGGAACATTTAATTCATACAATGATTTATATTTTCTACAGGGTACCACCTTCTCTCTGAGTTTTTTTCGGTATTTTTATGATTATATTTATAGTAAACACCGGCAAAGCATGAAAGTATTCATCCTTTGCGCCTCGAGGGAGAGGGAATTAGTATCCCCTCCACCTCTATGGGGGAGGATAGAGTATGTTACAGGCAGTCTTTCGGCCTGTTACATACTCTTGGAGGGGGTTAAGCAGCGGCTGAATACTGTATGATATAATTTGACGATTAAACAGGAAACGGGCTGTATTTCGATGTATTTTCGGATAATTTAGCTGCTGCAATTCATTTTACAATTCTGCTTTGATCTTTTTGTTTTATATTTCCTTTGATTTATTATTTAAAAATAGTTATAGTAATATGCTAAAAATATACGCTGTGAAAGGATGTTTTGCAATGAATGCTGATTATTCCATTGGAGTATGTCTCGGCGCTTCCACCATAAGCGCGGTAAAACTGAAAAAAGAAAATAACAATATTACGGTTGAGAAAATAATACGCAGACACCACGAAGGCAATCCCAAAGATGAGTTTGCCGCTGTTATGGATGTGATCGGACCTAAAGACGGAAATATTATGGTTACTGGGAGAAGTTTCAGGGATTTTGTGGCGGTTCCGTCAATCACCGAACCGGAAGCCTCGGAATATGCCCTTGAATATGTAAACAGGAACAGGAAACAGAAATATGACGCGCTTGTATCCGCGGGCGGAGAAACATTTATGGTTTACCGCCTTGATTCCGGCCATAAAGTGGCGGGAATATCAACAGGCAATAAATGCGCCTCAGGCACGGGAGAGTTTTTTCTTCAGCAGATCAAGAGAATGAACCTGGGAATACATGAGGCTATAGATGCCGCGGAAAAAGGCACGGTTTATCAGGTATCGGGCAGGTGCTCTGTTTTCTGCAAATCCGACTGCACGCACGCACTGAACAAAGGGGTGCCTGTTTCGGATGTGACCGCGGGATTATGCAGGATGATAGGGGACAAGATAACGGAACTCATAATAAAAATACCGCATGAAAGAATTATGGTTGTCGGCGGAACATCCCTGAACCGTGTTGTTATGTCCCACGTGAAAAAGTCCCTGAAACATATTGATATTCCCGAAGAGGCGCCTTATTTTGAAGCGCTGGGAGCCGCGCTTGCCGGATTTGAAAAGGGCGTGGCGCTTCCGGAAAATTACTTTAACAGCGACCATTCGTCATTCGCGGCGCTGCCGCCTCTGAAAGATGGTGAAAAACTGGTTAAATTCAGCAAAGCTGAAAAAGGCATTGCGGTATCGGGCGATAAATGCATAATAGGGCTTGATGTGGGCTCCACAACAACAAAAGCTGTTTTGCTCAGGGTATCGGACGATAAAGTTCTTTCTTCTGTTTATCTGAGAACCAACGGAAATCCGATTGAAGCTTCCAGGCAGTGTTATTATCATATACTGGATGAACTTGACGGTATGGATGTCCGTGTGACAGGAATCGGAGTTACGGGTTCGGGGCGCAGGATAGCTGCCCTGTATTCTCTGACAGACGGAGTCATAAACGAGATAATAGCTCATGCCGCGGCAGCCGTGCATTTTGACCCTGAAGTTGATACTATTTTTGAGATAGGCGGGCAGGACGCAAAGTATACGCATCTTACAAATTCTGTGGCTTCGGATTACGCGATGAATGAAGCCTGTTCCGCGGGGACAGGCTCTTTTTTAGAAGAAGCAGCGTATGAGTCTTTTAATGTGGACTATAAAGAGATCGCGGACCTGGCCGTAAAAGGCGGAAATCCGCCGAACTTTTCTGACCAGTGCGCGGCGTTCATTTCTTCGGATATCAAAAACGCATCCCACGAAGGGATCGGAAAAAACGATATTCTTGCGGGTCTGGTTTATTCCATATGCTTTAATTACGCAAACAGGGTAAAAGGACACAGGCCCGTAGGCGGAAAAATTTTTATGCAGGGCGGCGTATGCTATAACAGGGCTGTACCGCTTGCAATGGCTCTGATTCTGAATAAAGAAATAGTGGTTCCGCCGGATCCGGGCCTTATGGGGGCGTTTGGCGTTGCCCTGGAGCTGAAAAAAAGAATCAATCTCGGACTTGCCGAAGAAGGGGATTTTGACATTGAAAAAATAATACACCGCCGGATAAAAGCAGAAAAGTCATTTATATGCGCGGGCGGGAAAGAAAAATGCGACTTGAAATGCTCCATCAGCAGGATCAAAATAGAGGAAAAAACATATAATTTCGGCGGGGCCTGCAGCAGATATTATAATATGAGAATTAAAGCGGATGTTGATCCCGGGAAACTTGATTTTGTAAAGGAAAGAAACAGGCTGATGTTTGAAAAATACGCGCCTCCAATGCCCGTAAAGGAAAATGCGCCGGCTGTGGGGATAAACCGCAGTCTTCTTGTGCACCGGATGTTTCCTTTATATTATAATTTTTTCGCGAATTTAGGGTGCAGAATAATTCTGCCGGATAAAGTAAATGAAGACGCTTTTGATATGCAGACAACTTCCTTTTGTTTTCCCGCGCAGGTTGCCATAGGTCTGTTTGATAATCTTGCCGATAAAAAACCGGATTATTATTTTATGCCGCATCTTGAGGAAATATACGTCCCCAACGGAATAAAGCGCAAGGAATTTTCAGCAACATGCATATTTACGCAGGGCGAAGGAATGTGGATGAGGCAGACTTTCAGGGACAAGGTTGACGGCGCGAAAATACTGACTCCGACCCTGAACTTTTCAAAAGGCTTTGAAGCGGGCCGCGGAGTTTTCTCGGATATTGCCGAACAGATCGGTTTTTCGGGCAAAGAAGGGGCGGATGCCTTTGACAAAGCGGTTAAAATGCAGAAGGACGCGAGAAAAGAAAGGAAAGAAGCCGGAAAAAAACTTCTGGAAGAACTGCATAAGGATCCTGAGAAAACCGCGGTTGTTCTTTTCGGACATCCTCACAACGCGTTTGCGGGCGAAACAAATAAAGGCATACCCAGAAAATTTTCATCACGCGGCCATATAATAATTCCGTTTGATATGATTTCCGCGGATGATGAACCGCTGGCTGAACTGTACGAAGGCTATATGCACTGGGAAATGGGACAGAAGATAATAAAAGCCGCACAGACGGTATCGCGCGATCCGCAGCTTTACGGTGTTTTTATAACAAATTTTCTGTGTGCGATTGATTCTCTGCTGGTTACTTATTTCAGAAGGACCATGGGGACAAAACCATCGCTTACGCTGGAAATAGACGGACATACTGCTGATGCGGGAATTGATACAAGGGTGGAGGCTTTTCTGGATGTTGTAAAAAATTTCAGGGAGCTTAAGAAAGATGATAAAAAGGAGGCGGATGATGTTTTCAGGCAGGCTGAAATAATCATGAGCGGCAAAGGCGCGTTTTACCTGGATTCAAAAGGCAGGAAAACAAACATAAAGGATCCTTCGGTAAAACTGATAATTCCTTCAATGGGGGATCTTTCCAACACGCTGCTTGCTTCGGCTTTCAGAAGAGTCGGAATAAACGCGGAAGGCATGCCCAAGGCTGACCAAGAGGTTTTGCGGCTCGGCAGGTCGGTTACCACGGGGAAAGAGTGTCTGCCTATGATAATATGCCTGGGTTCAATGATGAAATATATAAAGCACCATAAAAAACCCGGAGAAAAGCTTGTCGTGTTTCAGCCCAAAGCCGCCGGTTACTGCAGGTTCGGCCAGTATCATATTTATATGAATATGCTTATAAGGGAAAAAAAACTTGAGGATGTTGCTCTTATCTCGCTTGCGAGCGAAGAAGGATACGCGGGGCTGGGCCCGTCTTTTACCATAAATGCGTGGAAAGCGCTGGTAGCCGGGGATATCCTCGATGATATAAGAAATGCCATAAGAACAATAGCTATTGATGCCGGGGAGGGCCTGAGAATACTTGATGAAGAGCATAAAAAAATAATGGATTCCGTGTCCGGGGTTTCGGGGAAATCTTTATACAGGCAGTTAAAAGAAAGCGCCGCGGTATTCAGTAAAATACAAACAAAAATACCGGTTGAAAAAGCGCCCACAGTACCTGTTATGGGGGAAATATTTGTAAGGCGCGACGCGTTTTCAAACAGGGATATAGCGCAGAGGCTTGCGGATAAAGGCTTTATCGCGAAGACAGGGCATATAACGGAATGGCTGCATTATGTGAATTATATGATAGAAGAAAAACTTCAGGAGCCTGAACATGATAATTTTCTGGGTTGGGTGGATTTTCTTTTGTCGTCAAAGATACAAAAGCATATAGACAAAAAGATAAAGAAGATTATGGAGAAGTCCGGGCTGTATTTATATGAAGAAATGGATATGGAAAGCATAATAAAATATTCAAAACACCTGCTTCCTCCGGCGCTGAAAGGCGAGCCCGGCATAACCCTGGGCATTGTGTTTAAAGATGTTTTTAATCATCATGCGGGCGCTGTTAATATCGGGCCGTTTTCCTGTATGCCGGTAAGATTCACAGAGGCGCTTGCCGCAAATAATATGGATATGAAAAGCAAGATGGAAGCCTGCCTGGCGGCCGGCGGAAAAGAATATTTGGAAGATGGATTCAATGAGAGCGACAGAATACCGTTTCTTACCATAGAAGCGGACGGAAACCCTTATCCGCAGCTTTTGGAAGCAAGATTTGAAAGTTTCTGCCTGCAGGCAAAACGTGTTGCAGAAAAACAGGGAAAAATAATTCCGCCTGATATCGCCGAAACAAAAAGCAACACTGCGGCCGTAAAGCGATAATGCCCTATATATGCAAAATAGAAATGTCCTATTCCGGATTATGCCGGTATAACTGCACAGAACCGCTGATACACCCGAAAAAAACAAAAACCCAAGGCCTCATACTTTCCAAAAGCGCTTAACTGCATTGTGTTGACTCCTTTGAGTGCGTATATGGCGGAATTGTAAAATAAACTGCAGCAGCTAAATCATCCGGAAATACATCGAAATATAACTCTCTCCCTAATCTTTTTATCGGTATTTTTTTTGATTATATATAAGGTAAATACCGGTAAAGCATGCAGACATTCATCCTTTGCTCGTTGAAGGAGAGGGAATTAATATACCCTCTACCTCTATGGGGGAGGATAAAGTATGTTACAGGCGGTCTTTTGTTTTTTTACCCCTTTTTCTTAAAGGGGGCAGGGGGATTTTATAGAGAGGGTTAAGCAGCGGCTGAA
>CAYTNY010000092.1:0-8041 GCA_964439215.1 uncultured Spirochaetia bacterium | reverse complement strand
ACCCAGCGCGGCGACAGCTGCGTGCTTTCAAATTCATCATCATATATACGCAGTATTCGCACTGTGCCTTCGTCGTAAGATATGTCGGCATTTTTCAATGTGCATTTTTCCCAGTCAGAAAGCGCGGTATAGTTTTTCACAATCCCCGGATAAAGCGAAACAAAAACAGACATAAAAATAACAATAAAAACAATTCTCTTCATAGCAATTACCCCTCTATATTTTTTTGATGATTTATATTATCACGAAAAAAAATACTGTCAATAAAACAATTACCTGTAAAAGACCGGATTCCGCTGCAAAATAGAAATGTCCGCTTTGCTCTTCACTACAAAAGTTGAACGATCCCCGTTTTTGCGATGAAGAGCAGGCGAAGGTTTTTATAGGGGAGGCCGGCTGTGGCGGTTCACGGTTGACGGTTAAGAGCAAAAAAAACTTCTTGTGCAGGTTGTTCACGTTGCCGCGTTTTGGGAGAACATTCTCCTTTGTTTTTCAAACTCTGAAGGACAAACGCGGGCCCGGCGCTACAAACCGAATTTTTTTCTTAATTTGTTGAAATCAAAATCTTTTTTGTCAGGTTCTTGCTGCATTTTTTCCATGGTCTCTATCAGAGCCGACAGTTTTTTTCTGCCTTCCTGCGTCTTTGCCGCCTGATGCGGCGTAATATCGCCCAGGGCCGGTATTTTCATACGCGGCCATTTTTTCATATAATAATCTTTCTGCATCTGCGCTATTTTTGCGTCAATCTCGCTCTGTTCTTCGGGACTCAATGGTTCAGGCGGTCTGCAACCTCCGTTTTTTTCCGCTCTGTTTTCAAGCATCGCCCTATCCACCTCTTTTACTTCATGCCTTGTATACACTGCCTCGCGGGACAGTTCCTTGTCAAACTTATTGAGTATCTTTACGGCCCGCTGAAACGAATTCACCTCAACAATGAGTTCATCCCTTTTTTTTCTGATTAAACCTCTTATGGTATTTCCTCCTCCCGGCATAATTTCCCTGTCAACAGTCCACACCCATTCGTTGTTTTCTCCCTTTTCAATTCTTTTCATATTATCAAGTTTTTTTACCAGTGTTTCTTCGTCAATAACATTCATATAAATTGTTATAAAATACATCAGCTGGCCATCGGTGTTTGTAATGACAGGTTTTTTTTCCTCCTGAAGCACACCCTGCTTGGCCATCACTGTTTCTTTAAACATAGAAAGCCTGACAATAAACATTTCCCTGTTCATATCAATATAACTCATCGCTTCATCTTCAAGTTTATTATGTTTTATAAATTCCCTGTAATCCTCTTTATCCATTGCAATAAGTTTTTTTATTTGTGCTTTGTCGGTAAAAACCAGCGGCTCAATTCCCGGAAATGCAATATTAGCAAATCCAAATATGCGGGTAAACAGCAGCGTGTCTTCCCTGAAGTCAACCTGCCATTTTTCAGGAACATAATCTATTTTAAAACGCTCATCATTATACAGCGCTTTGAAATACGTTTTTCCTTCTGATTTTTCAACAAGAAAAAAACCCGGATATGAAAACAAAAGTCCTTCAAACAACAATTCTATACCTTTATCTTCTTTTTTTCTTTGGATGCCGGCTGATTTTTCAAGCACAGAACTGTATGATTTTCCAAAACAGCAGTCAATTACAGACCATGCAGTAAAATAACTCAACGGGTAAATATCCCCCGGCCGGAACATATGCACAAACTCTTTCATCTGCCCCTGTAGTTCCAGCCCGTCTCTGGTACATTCAGCCAAATCATCCCTCATAGAGGACATTGCATTAAGCACATTCAAAAACGAATCATAAGTGTTATTACCGGTTTTGTAATAACCCAGCTCCTCAAAAGAATACATTTTATTATCAATTTCCATGCAGCATTTTTTATACTTTTTACCGCTTCCGCACGGACAGGGTTCGTTTCTCCCGGGTTTGTTATTCATTTTAATCCTCCCCTCGCGGGCCTTTTTTTATCCCGTATTTATCAGCAAGTTTTTCCGCTTTTGCAGCGCCTTCCTCGCTGAAATAAACCGATTTTGCGCGTTTTGTGGCTGATATCAGCCCTTTTTCCTGCAGTGCATCAATCGTGGCAAAATCATGATTCTTCCACGCACGCTTCACTTCTCCATTATGTATCTTTTCATTCCATGAATTCAGATACAAAAGCAAAAGCGTGAGTTCTTCAATCTGTTCTTTCATATCATCCCTCCATTGCACCATTTAATTTTATATTAATACTGACGCATCTAAAATGCAAGATGTGTTTTACTTCGGTCAAGGCCAAACAGAAAAATCCGCTTTCGCATATTATCACCGCAGAAATGGGGACTATCCTCATTTCTGCGGCGAGGGACAGACAAAGGTTTTCGTAGGGGAGGGGCCGTGTCGGTTCACGGTTCACGGTTTACGGTTTACAGTTCACGGTTAAGAGCAAAAAACTTAATATGCAGGTTTTCACATAGGCGTGTTGCGGAAGGGCATCATCTTTTGTTCTGTGAACTTCGAAGAACAAACATGGGCCGTTCCCTGCATCGTTATACGTTAAGTATGTATTCATACAGGCAACAAAAAATATTTTCGCAAGCCAGGGCCCCGGCCTGTCCGGCGTTGGTTTAAAAAACCGGAAGCTTTGGCAAAGGAGTATATCTTCCCGCAAAACTTTTCCGTCTGCGTATCTAAAATTCAGAAATTTTATTTTTCCTACACCGGCGATAACATCCACATTATACAGATGATCGTAAAAATCAGAAGAAATATCACCACAAAAAACCGGTAAGCAGCGGCTGATGCTTTTTTAATTTTTGAATTTGCGGCAAAAATCGCCGTTGCTTTTGATATTATTGCCGATGTAAACGGGATAAAAAACAAATAATAATTGTCATAACTATTAATTAAAAAGATCAGCCCCAAAACCGCGGCGCCCCAGAATATAATTTTACATATCCGTTTAAAAGTAAAGGTCCTGTCAATTATTCCGTTGACCTCTTCCGCAAAACCGATACTGTTGTCAATCCGCCCCTCTTCAGGCGGAAGATCAAGTCCAAGTTCATTTCTAAATATATAAATTAATCCTAATATAATCAGCACAACAAACAGCATTACAAGCGAATACATAAGAATAATGGGAATTGCCAGAATGAACAAAATATACAGAGGCGCAAGTTCCAGCTCTATTTCCTCTATCATTAACCCGAAAATAAAAAATAACCCCGTCCCGATTGTAAGCATTCCTATATACTTGTAAAACCAGATGTTATCAATGGGTTTATTAAACACACAGAATAAAGCGCACGGAATCGCAAGAAACCATAGAATTTTAAGAATATAAACGACTGCCTGATACGTTTTTTTATATGTTTCATTTTCCATACCCATCCCTCTTTTCAAAAGTCCGGTTCTCCGGAAACTTTTTAAAGCTGCTGAGCCGCAAAACCTTTCATACTCATTATAACATATGCAGAAAACACGCCATAGGTTTCATCCGCTGCACTATCATTATCCCGGCGCCGGCTTTACAGGTTTTATTCCAATTCAAGCTTTTTTATTCTTGCTTTTATTGCCCCCGGGTTTCTTTGGAATATCCTGCATAATTCTTTTATATTGTCTGTCCTTTCGTATGCCTGTATAAAATCCCTGTCTTCCGGGGCGCTCCACGCTTCGTATGCGCGGCTGTACTTTTCGCGTTCTTTGCTTATATATTCAGGAATCATATCCGTGTTGTGTTTCAGGTTGGGTATGGATGCATATTTTTCCGCGAGCGTTTCAAGCCTCTCCGTATTCAGAGGCGGGATCACACAATCTTCTTTCCCCGTTTCCCTTTCAGGCTCCGGCCCATAAACCTGTTTTATTTTATCCATAAATGCTTTTCCGTATTTTTCAAGTTTGGCTCTGCCTACTCCGTTTATTTCAAGAAACTCTTCGTTGGTTTGAGGCATTGCGCCGGCAATTAATTTAAGCGTTTTATCGCTGAAAATTATATACGGCGGCAGGCCCTGTTCCTGCGCCATTTTTCTTCTCAATACTTTCAGCTCGCCAAAAAGCTCCGCGTCAAAATTTTCCTTCCCGCCGCTAACACGCTCCATATCCCGCGGGCTGCCTGTTTTATCCGTATTCAATACGGACTTCACAGCCTCTTCCTTATTTTCTATAAGCTGTTCCGCCTCTATTCCCCTGCACTTATCGCACGACGCCCCGCAGTTGTTCATATTTTCGCCGAAATACTTTACCACTTCCCTGTGCCTGCACGTGTTTCTGTCTGCCAGGCGGAACATATCTTTTGTTTTCTGCCTGAATTCCTCTTTTACTTCTTCATCTTCCATATCCTTCAGAAAAAAGTCATAATTCATCACATCAACCCACGAATAAAACATTATGCAGTCGCTGTCCAGGCCGTCCCGCCCTGCCCGGCCTATTTCCTGGTAAAATCCTTCTGTTGTCTTGGGCATATCCGCGTGTATTATGTAGCGCACGTTTGATTTGTTGATGCCCATACCAAAAGCAATTGTTGCCACAACCACGTCAACATCGTCCTTCAGGAACATATCCTGATGTTTATCACGCTGTGCGGGAGCCAGCCCCGCGTGATACGATACTGCTTTTATACCGTTTTTTTTCAGGTATTCCGCAAACCCTTCCACTCGTTTTCTGCTCCAGCAGTATACAATGCCGCTTTGCCCTTTATGCGAGCGCGCGTATTGGAGCGCAAACCGCTTTACATCCACGCCTTTGCCTTTTTTCCGGAAAGCGATTTTCAGATTCGGCCTGTAAAACGACCCTCTGTATATATCCGGTGATTTCATTCCCAGCTGGCGCCCTATATCCTCAACAACACGCGAAGTCGCGGTTGCGGTCAGGGCAAGAACCGGAATATTTCCGAGCCTTTTTTTAAGCCCCGCAAGCCTGCGGTAAGCAGGACGGAAATCATGCCCCCAATGGCTGATGCAGTGCGCCTCGTCAACCACTACCATTGCAATGGGATAATTTTCAAGAAACTCTCCAATACCCGCATCCAGCGCTTCAGGAGCCAGATACACCAGTTCATATTCTCCTTTTTTAAATTTCGACAGCCTCTCTGCCTTTCCCGCAGGGTCAAGACTTGAATTAATAAACACGGCCCTGAAACCGTATTGATCGAGAGCGTCCACCTGGTCCTTCATAAGCGAAATAAGCGGAGATATAACCAGAACGGTCCCCTTCATAAGACGCGCGGGTATCTGAAAAGTAATGGACTTTCCCGCGCCTGTAGGCATTATTCCGATGGAATCCCTGCCCGCAAGCATATTGTCAATAAGCTCTTTCTGCCCGGGCCTGAAATTCTCATACCCGAATGTCTCTTTTAAAACTGTAATTGGCGCCATCTTGTTTCCCTCCCTTGCACAATTATTTAAACCGGCCGTAAGTTATGCGCCGGCTTTTTTGTACTCTCCAATTATATTCTGAATCTCCTCGGTATACAGCAGCGCTGTTTCCAGCATTGATACACGGCTGACTTTTTCAAAACGTGAATCATCATTTACCAGTTTCATTGATGAAATATGCGCATATTTGCACGTGAGCCTGTACATAGAATCATACTCCTTTGTCAATCCATGCCGCTCAACAAATCCGCGTTTGGTATCCCCCCCGCCGATATCAACCCTTAAACGCCTTACTTTTTTTCCGTACCGGAGAATATCATCAGCAGCAGCATTAAGCATCCTGTTTTCCCGGGGTGTATTTATAAATTCAACACGCAGGCTTTTTCCGTTCTTGCAGAACTGAATATTCCTTATAATTTCAGCGGTGTTTTTAAGGTATTCCATCTCCGCGTGATTATCGAGTTCTTCTTTTGTTGTGCCGAGTTCAATAAAATTCAGAAGTTTCAGCATAATCTCAAAGATATTACGGACTCTCCACCCCAGATGATCAACAGGCCCGCGCGCCCCTTCCTTCATATATTCAAGTTCAGCCGCAAGAGCCTGCGTGCATTTCAACACGCAGTAATTTTTTTTGCCTTCCAAAGACGGAAAATACTCCCTAACACTTTCAGCCGCCTTGCCCAGCTCAGCCGCAACAACATCAATATCTACATTTTGGAAGTTTTCTTCCTCAGACAGACCAAGTATGGATTCATTATGTTCATCCATAAGACACCCCTCTATATTTTAATGCAGAATACTTAATTTCAAATACACATTCCAAAATTAATTTTCCTCATCTGATAACAAAGCCGCCGGATACAAGCAGCGCAAGTCCTGCATCTAATGCGGGTTTTCTCCGCGGGTCATATAATCTGACCAGAACGGAACCGTTTCTTTCATCATGCGCCTGTATTTTTCTTCTTTATTGTATGTGCTGCCCGGAAATTTTACATCAAACTGTTCCATCAGAATATCAAGATTTTTCCTCAGGTTTACAGTTTCTTCTTTCATAAAAAAATATGGTTTTGACGCCATGAATGATTCTGCAGGGGTTCCATACAGCCTGGTGAACCATATCTGTCCGGGCTGCATTTCATTGACAAACTCTCCGTCTAAAAGATTAATAAAAATTTTTCCGTCTTCAAGATACATATCTTCAAATACCGCGGATTTTTCAGCAACCGACAGCACTTTATAAAAAGCAAGGTGGGATTTCGACATAATTTTTATGAATTCAGGCCCCGGGTCCCGCAGCCCTTCGTAAAATTCGGATTTCATAAATCTTTCAGCTGTTGTTTCCTGCGTTTTTCCGTAACGGAGATCAAAAACCAGCCAGTTGCTCTCATATGTCCCGGGCACGCCGTCCGGGTGATCAGGCCTGAAATGCGCTTCAAAATACTTCTGCGCTTTTCTCAGCTCACTGCTGTTCGGACCAAACTGCATTTCTTTCTGCAGGAACATCATAAGCCCCCGCATCAACATCATATACTCATCCAGCATGGTTCCTGTCATAATTTCTTCAAACTCTTTATCAAATTCCTTTCTGCGTCTTTCAGCAGCATCTCTGCCAAAGCAGCAGTTCTTATACTTTTTCCCGCTGCCGCAAGGGCACGGGCTGTTTCTTCCGGGTTTCTCGCTCATTTTTTTCCTTTGTTTCAGGCCTTGAAATTTTTTACCGCCAGGCCGGTTTTCAGAGTTCTATTCTACTGTGAAAATGCAATAAATTCAACAGCATGTAGATCCCTTTCTTGAAAATATAAAATTTATAGCAGCATATACTTTAAACTCTAATAATTAAACAATCACGGCCATTCCGGGTTCTGTATGGAGAAACTCCACTGCGGCCGTTCCGGGAACACCATTGAGTTTATTTATTTAATTCCTTTTTCACTTCCTCTACCGCATTAGAAAAATCTTTAAATTTTTCCTCAAAAACCATAATTCTGTGGCTGTTTTTCTTATCAGGAGAGTCCCCTTCGGTGGCTTCCCTGATAGTCAGATACTTCCCTCCGTTTTTTGCTGTCTTTACGTCCAAAAAATATGTTCTTTTACCGGCGGTTACTACAGCCATTGCTCTCCTCCTGTTTTATGCTGTTTTTATATTTACGCACTATAACCCCGCTTTGACATTTAACTCATTCCACACTTTCAGAACCCTTATTTCGGCATCATGCGCCGCCGCCCCTTTGATATATTGAGTATCCAGCTCAAAAGATGATTGAGCGGGCTCATAATAGATATCGAACTGCCCGCACTTGCGGTTTTTGCACTCAATAGTTATTTTTATATGCTGCCCTTTATTATTTTGCCTTACCCCGCTGCTGCCGAGCATATCTTCAGGATATTTCCTGAAATACGCCATGACAAACTCATCTCCTTTTTCCTTTAATATTTTGGAATACTTAAACTCACTTTCCATCACAACCTCCCTATCGCGGTATAAAAATAAAATTTTGCCAAAGCCGCTAAGTTTTTTATGGATTCCCTGAAAAAATAGATTGGTCAACCTAAACCGAATAACAACCCGCTGTTTTCCTCTATATGTTTTACGAGTATATACAGTGTTGGGTACTTCTCCGGCAGCAATTGAAATATATATACAACAGGCTGCGATTTCTGTCAAACAAAAACCGTTGGAA
>CAYTNY010000091.1:0-8337 GCA_964439215.1 uncultured Spirochaetia bacterium | reverse complement strand
AAACGTCAGAATGAAATCCGCCCGTCCCTTCTTTTCAATGAAAGGAGGTAAAAAGAACCAAAATCAAGCATTATATGTTCCATTGAAAGGGGATATGAAACCGAGCGTTGATAATCTTTATATAGGCGAATGTTTTTTTTGTTTTTTTGTGGATGGAAATAATACAAAAATCGGGTATAATAAAAAAAGATTGTTTCCGGGAAATATGCGATGAAGCGGATGAAATACTGGAAATTATTATAGTTTCTATGAGGACGGCAATGAAAAAATAAAGAAAAAAGCATAAATACACGTAGTAAGTGTTTTGTTTTAAAAAATTCCGCATTATGTATTTTGCATTTTGCATTTAACAGGAGCAGACAAAATGAAAAGCCGAGAGCGTTACGTACTTGAGGATATTGCGGATGATTCCTGGAGAATGTTCAGGATCATATCCGAATTTGTAGGCGGGTTTGAGGAAATGGGAGATATAGAAAAGGGAGTAACAATATTCGGATCCGCCAGGGAAAAGAGTACGGGCAGGTATTATCAGAAGGCGGCGGATGTTGCACAGATGCTTGCCCGGAAAGGCTTTACCGTGATTACGGGCGGCGGCGGAGGCATAATGGAAGCCGGAAACAGAGGCGCCAGGCAGGCGAAAAAATCGTCGGTGGGGCTGAATATAGAGCTTCCTTTTGAGCAGCTTCCCAATCAGTATGCGGATATAAAAATAGGATTCAGGTATTTTTTCGCGAGGAAGGTGATGTTTCTGAAATATTCCCAGGCGTTTATCGCGTTTCCCGGGGGGTACGGCACTCTTGACGAGCTTTTTGAGGCGCTGACCCTGATACAGACCAAAAAAGTAAGGCCGTTTCCTGTGGTTCTTGTCGGGAGAGAATTCTGGGAAGGGCTGATAAAATGGATAAAAGACGTTCTTTTAAAGGAAAGATATCTTTCCGAGGGCGACGAATTTATGTTTGAACTCGTTGACACGCCCGAAGAAGCAGTGGAATACCTTATGGCTAAAATGGAAGAAGAAAAAAAAGAAAGATGAAGATAAAAACGGTTTTTTTTGACGCGGGCGAGACGCTTGTATACAGAAATCCTTCGCTTGCGGGCATAACTTTCAGTTATATAAAAAGAGCGGGCTCCGGGATTGAATATAAGGATCTGAACCGGATTATGGCGGCCGCGGCGCTGGAAATGAAGACGATTCTTGAAAGAGCAAAGCATACCGACGGAGAGCGCTGGCAGATATATATGAAAAAAGTATTTAAGAAAGCCGGGATAAAAGACAACGAACTGCTTTGTGAGATTAAAAACAGGCTTAAAAAAGGGACGAGTTTCAGGAAATACAGGGATGTTCTGCCTGTTATTGCCATGCTGAGGAAAAGAAAAATAAAACCCGTAGTGATTTCAAATGCGCCTTATGAGCTTTATGATATTCTGAAAAGAGTGAAACTTTATAATGAATTTGACGGGATCATTGTTTCGGAGGAAGCGGGTTTTGAAAAACCTGATAAAAGAATATTTCTGAATGCGCTTAAAAAAACAGGGGCAAAAGCCTCTGAATCCATTTATGTGGGGGATAATTATATTGCGGATGTGATGGGAGCCCGCGGAGCCGGGATACGGCCCGTATGGCTGCTCAGGGATACGGATAATGTGCAGTTTACCTATAAACGCGCCCGAACAGGGGATAATGCGGCAGTAATAAAAAAACTGACAGAACTGGAAGCGCTGTTATGAAGAGTATAACCGCGGTAATACCGGCCAGAGACGAAGAAGCGGCCGAAAGCATAATTTCAAATATTTCAGATTTCCCGTTTTCTGAAGCGGTGATTATAACGGGAAAAAATCCTTCAATACAGAGGAACGAAGGGGTTAAAGAAGCTGCGGGGGAAATCATATATTTTCTTGATGATGATTCCGTTGTGAACGGGGGAAGCGTGATGAGGGCCCTGAAAGATTTTGAAGCAGATGAAAATATTGCTGTCGTGGGCGGCCCCGCGGAATATCCGGCTTCGGATACTGTTATGCAGAAAACATTTTCCCTGGTTTTGGGGAGTTTTCTGGCATCGGGAAAAAGCAGGGCAAGATATAAAGGAACGGGGAAGAAAAGATATTCGGGGGAGAAAGAGCTGATATTATGCAATATGTTTGTGAAAAAAGATGTTTTTATGGATATGAAAGGGTTCCGCGAAGAGCTTTATCCCAATGAGGAAAATGAGTTTTTAAACAGGCTGAAAAGATCCGGCGCAAAAGTGCTGTATGATCCTGATGTCTATGTGAACAGGAGTTCCAGGAAAAACTTTATTGAATTTTTCAGGCAGTGTTTTTCTTACGGCGCCGGCAGGGCGAATCAGATGCGCGTCGGTTTCAGTCCCGGGGATCTTGTTAATACAGCGCCCGTGTTTTTTCTGATTTATCTGGCCCTGCTGCCGGTTTATAACCCGGGTTTCTGGTGGGAGATACCGCTGAATATTTATCTTTTGTGCGTGCTGTTCTTTTCCGCCGCCGCCGCGCTGAAACTTTTAAACGCGGGAGTGTTTCTGTATTCCATGCTTGCTTATCCTGTGTGCCATATTTCTTATGCGCTGGGTGAGATATGGGGTCTTGTCAAGGGTCTGTTCTTTAAAAGAAAAAAACCGGATACAGCGGTGAGAGTTATGAAATACGGTGAAGAAAAATGAAAATGCTGATTCTTTCATCGCAGGCCCGGAATACAGGCTCGGCGCTGCGCGCCGAATATATTTTTAAATATATGAAGAAGAAAAACAGGAATACTGATTATATCCGCCCCCCTTTTAAGAGTATGCCTTTTATGCTGGATTTTCTTTTGTCCATGTTTTATTATTTTTTCAGGCTGCTGAACCTGAAATACGACGCGGTGTTTATTGTCAAGCCTTACCCGAACACGGTGCTGCCGGCGTTATTGCTCAGGGCCGCGGGCGCAAAACTCATAATTGACATTGATGATCTTGACCACGGATACAGAAAAGGGCTGCTTTCCGGATTTGTCTCATTTATTCAGGACAGGATGACGGTCTGCGCCGATCATATAACAACGCACAACAGGGCGCTTGAAAAAAGGATAAAAAAAAGATATCCGGGATATAAAAACAGGCTGTATTATCTGAAACAGTGCGTGGATCTTGGAATATTTTCGCCGAAAAGAAAATACCGGAAAAAGGCCGCGGGCATAAGAAAAAAATTTAAAGGAAAAAAGATACTTTTCTATACAGCGCATATGAATATTGCGGGTTATATGGAAGAGATATTTGAGGCTGTAAAGCCCGTTAAAGAGGATTTTGTTCTGATTGCCGCGGGAGGCGGGCCGCTTTTGAAGCGTCTTGTGAAGAAATCCATTAAAGCCGGCCTGGCCGGAAAAGTTGTTTTTACCGGGCCTTTAAGCGCGGAGGAAACCGCGTCCTATATGCAGGCGGCTGATATATGTCTTGTGTATTATGCGGACAGAGAGGTAAATAAATACAGAGCTTCCATGAAACTGCGCGAGTATCTGGCTTTTTCAAAGCCGGTTGCCGCGAACAGAGTCGGCGAGATAAAGGATTTCAGAAAATTTATTTATATGAGTCCTCCGGGGGTAAAAGCTTTTTCACGGCTGATAAGTTCTGTGATGAAAAAACTTGATAAAAGAGAGGAAAAAGGTTATAAGTTTATAAAAGACAGCTATAACTGGGAAAAAGAAATTGAATCATTTAAAAAATACATTGACGAGGTTGTTCTTGCCGCATAATAACAATAACATGGACAGACAGAGAAAATACGCTGAAATGTTTGGAAAAGGAGACCTTCTTGAACTTGGCTGCGGGCGCGGTGACTTTATGAAGATCTGTGAAGAAAAAGGAATAAAAGCAACAGGCGTGGACTTGACTCCCGGTATTACAGCTGATAATATTGTTGAAGCGGACATTCTGCAGTATCTGGAAGAAGCAAAGGAAAGCAGTTTTGAGGGTGTTTATGCAAGGCATATTATAGAGCATTTTTCTCCCCGGGACCTGAGAAGGCTCATTAAAGGAATAAAGCGTGTTTTGAAAAAAGAGGGGAAAGCTGTTTTTATAACACCGGACATACGCAGCCTGAATGTTGCGCTGTATGATTTCTGGAACGACCCTGACCATATAAGGCCTTATACGGCAGATGCGGTGTTTAAACTGTGCGCGGAGCAGGGGTTGGAGCCTGTTGAAGCGGGGAGCGACAGGGACACGGTAAAGAATGATCCGCTTCGTTTTTTTGTGAGGAAAGCGAGATATATATTTTCGGGTATAAAATCTTATGCTCCGGATCTGTATATCATAGTAAAAAAATAAAATTTGCCGGGCGTTAAACGCGCGGATAAATACGGCATGATAAAGGGGTGAGAAATTTTGGAAAAAGAGGCGTTGTTTTACAAATCGGTGCCGGTGGGCAAGGTAAGATGTGTTCTTTGTCCTCACAGATGTCTTATGGCAAAAGGGAAAAGCGGGATCTGTCTTGCCAGAGGCAATTCCGAGGGCAGGCTTGTCACCAAAATATACGGAAAAGTTACGTCTTATTCCGATGATCCCATAGAGAAAAAACCGCTCTATCATTTTCTGCCCGGCAGAAAAGTATTTTCAATAGGCTCCTGGGGCTGTAATCTGAAATGCACTTTCTGCCAGAACTGGTCAATTTCCCAGGCTGCGGATGTAATGTCCGAAGAATTCACCCCCGCTGAAATAACAGAACTTGCCCTGCACAGCGGAGCCGCGGGGATCGCGTATACATATAATGAACCTTCCATATGGTATGAATTTGTAATGGATGTTTCCGAAAAAGCGCGTGAAAAAGGATTGAAAAACATATGGGTCACAAACGGCTTTATAAGCGAAGAGCCTTTAAAAGAGGCGCTGCCCCGCATAGACGCAATGAATATTGACCTGAAAGCAGGCAGCGAAAGTTTTTACAGGGAAGTGTGTTCAGGGCAGCTGGCGCCCGTGATGAGAACCATAAAAACCGCATATGAGGCCGGAGTGCATATTGAAGTTACAAATCTTGTGATACCTGATTTAAATGACAAAGAGGATATAGACGGCATAATAGACTGGCTTGCGTCGGTATCGCCTGATATACCCATGCATTTTTCCCGGTATTCACCTCAGTATAAGATGAATATAGACGCAACAGGCGCGGAAAAGCTCCGCGAAGTGTATGAAAAAGCAAAACAAAAATTAAAGTATGTGTATCTCGGAAATGTTCCGCCTGAAAACGGGGGGAGCGATACATACTGCGCATCGTGCGGAAATGAACTTATAAAAAGAGATTTCTACAGGGCTGAAACAACCGGGCTTGAGGGAAATAAATGCACAAAATGCGGGGAGGAAGTAAAAGGCGTTTTTGAATGAAAAAACTGATTCTTGCCTCAACATCCCCCAGAAGACGCGCCATATTAAAAGAGTTTAAAATACCTTTCAGGGTTGTGCCCCCTTTGTTTGACGAGGCTCCTTTTATGAAAGACCTGAAAAATAAAAATCCTTATGAAACCGCGGTATACTTCGCGTATAAAAAAGCCGGGTCTGTACTGCCGCTTGTCAGAAGCGGCCTGATTCTGGGTTCTGACACCATAGTTGTTCTTGACGGGCATATTATGGGCAAGCCCGGAACGAAAAAAAACGCGGAAAAAATGCTGTCCCGCCTGAGCGGCTCTGTTCACAGCGTAATATCCGGCATAGCATTGATTGACGCCGCATCCGGAAGCACCGCCGCGGCCTGGGACGAGTCGCGCATATATTTCAAAAAGATGACCAAAAAGCAGATACAAAACTATGTGGAAAACAACCACGTCCTGGACAAAGCCGGCTCCTACGCCATCCAAGAAGGCGCCGACCCCTACATCTCCAAAACCCAAGGCTCGTATTATAATATAGTAGGGCTTCCTGTGGAAAAACTGAAAAGACTTATCGAAGAAAAAGTGAGTGAGCTTTGAGTTTTGAGCTTTGAGTTTTGGGAAGGGATAAAACTAAAATAAGAAGCATTATGAATCAGTTTTGACAGAGAACTGCTTTTTGTGAAAGCATTTTTTTCTTTAGTTTGTTTATGAGGCTTGATATCATTTTTTGTTCATCTTCAAGAAGTTTAAGGAGTTTGTTTTTTATTTTAGGATCTATGATTTCTCGGTGAGAGGCCATTGTTATCTGCGTCTCCAATTCGGCACAGGAACCATAAGCGTAATATAGATGTTTTATGAATTCACCGGTGTATTTTTTTGAATGTCCCTCGGAAATATTTGATGAAATGGATATTGAAGCCCTCTCCATTTGAGAGCAAAGGGAATAAACATATCTTTTGGGAAATGAAAGAGTTACTTTGCTGACAAGCATATCAATTTCCAATCCCTTTTTCCAGATATCAAGTTCTTTGAAGTTCATATTTTCACCCCTCTTTTTTTATGACCACCTTATAAGTTTGTTATATTTTTATTTTTAGTTGTTTTTGTTTTGGGTTTTGAACTGTTTTACCCCAAAACTCAAAGCTCAAAACTCAAAACTCAAACAATGCATTGGCGCCAACCACAAACCACAAACTGTGTTTTAGAAGAGATTCTCCTCAAACACTTTCACATCCGCTTTTGCCCGGAGGCTTGCTGTCAGGTCTTCGCGGATCTGGCGGAACTTGATGTTTTTCAGTTTTTCGTCCAGGCTGTTTTCTTTTTCTTTGAAGTCTTCTTCGTTGAATTTGGAGGGTTTTTCGGCGAGTATTTTAAAGACATAGTAGCCGTTTTCGCCGGCTATGGGGTCTGAAAAGTCATTTATGTTAAGATCAAAAAGTTCGTTTTGGAATTCGGAAGCGTCTATTATATCAACTTCCTCGTCAGAATCAAAAAAGCCTGTAATGACGCTCATAACGTCTGCTTCTTTTGCGGCCTTTGTAAAGGATGCGCCTTCTTCAATATTCTGCAGGAATGTTTCCGCTTTTTTTTCGGCTAGTTTAAGCCCTTCCTGTTTTGTGAGTTCTTCGCGTATTTGGCTCTTGACTTTTTCATAAGTCGGGCGGGAGCCTTCTTCTTTATCGTGGACCTTGATTATATGATATCCGAACTGTGATTTTACCACATCGCTTATTCCGCCTTTTTTCAGGCTGAATGCCGCGTCTTCAAATTCTTTTATCATTGTACCGCGTTCAAACCATCCCAGCTCGCCGTCGTTGTTTTTGGAGCCCGGGTCCTGCGAGTATTGGCGGGCAAGTCCGCCGAAATCTTCGCCGGCTTTTGCTTTTTTCAGTACTTCAGCGGCAAGTTCCTGCGCGCCTTCTTCGGTGAGGCCGGTGGGGGAAGTAGGGGACGCGTCGGGAATGATCAGAATATGCGACGCATTAACCCGCTCCGGTTTTTCGTAGTCTTTTCTGTTTATGGAATAATAATTTGAGATCCGGTCCTCGCTTATTGAAATTTCATCTTTGAAGTCATTGTAGTTGAAATATACGAATTCTGTTTTAAGTTTTCTGCTTTGTTTTAAATAATAGTTTTTCAGTTCGTTTTCCGTGGTTTTTACCATGGCGTACAGGCGGTTGTTGAGTTTGGAAAGTATTATGGAGCGGGCCTGATCCTGTTCCAGGACTTTGGGGCTTATTCTCTGCGCCTGCAGCATTCTGTAGTATCTTTCGCGGCTGAAGTTTCCTTCCTCGTCGTGGAAAGCAGATATGTTTCTTATACTCTGCACGATTTCCTCGTCAGATGCCGATATATTCAGTTCCCGGGCATAGTCCAGTAAAAGCCTGCGGGTTATTATTTCATCAAGAAGATCAAGTTTTTCTTTGCGCTCGCGTTCGCTGTCAACTCTTATTCCTTTGTCCGTAAGCTCCTGGAGTCTGTTTCTCCAGAGCACGCCTATTTCGGAATAGGGTATATCTTCGCCTGCTGCCTGAGCGATGATATCCGGTGTGGAGCTGCTTCCGCCCATTGACTGGGCGCCCCAGGCAAAAATAATTGTCCCGAGAAAAGCCACGATCACTATCCAAAGAAATATTTTCGCGTTGTCGCGAAGCTGGTTCATCATAATTGTTTCACCTCTATATTATGGTTTTTTAATAAATTGAAGGATATTATATGCAAAAAATGATGTTTTTGCAAATGTTTTTAAATTAAAAATCGCAATATGAATTGCACCACAAAAAAAATATATAATATACCTAAACATATCCCAACTCTTTTTCTCCTTCACTTTTCAAGCGGCGAAGGACAAGCGGCGGGAGAGGATAGAGTATGTTGCAGGGGTTTTGTTTTTTTACCTCCTTTAATAAAGGGGGGGCAGGGGGATTTTATAGAGGAGGTTAAGCAGCGGCTGAACACTTAAGAATATACTTCAACGCCCAAACAGGAGA
>CAYTNY010000090.1:0-8619 GCA_964439215.1 uncultured Spirochaetia bacterium | reverse complement strand
CAGCAGGGGCAAGAGCAAAGTGCTCAGGAGCGGTTTGGTATGTCAGAAGATGAGGCTCAGGCTCTTATGAATATGCTGCAGAATAATGAAAAACGTTATAAGCAGTATCACGGCAAGCAGCGCCGGGATACGCGGGGAAAGGATATCTTTGAAATGATGGAGCGCAGAATGCAGCAAATGGACCCTTTTTATGAACAGGGGCAAAGCAGAGGTTCTGATGAGAAAGACTGGTAATTGATGAAAGAATATTTTGAAAAAAAGCTTTTTGAAATAATAGAAGGCTATGAAAAAAGAGACCAGCAGATACTGATGGCCGAAGAGGTCAATGATGCTTTTCACAGAGAGCAGAATCTGATCATAGAAGCAGGTACGGGTGTGGGCAAGACGCTGGCGTATCTGATACCGGCGGCGCAATTTGCCGTGAAACATAAAAAAAGGATAGTTATAGCCACTTATTCCAAGGCCCTGCAGGGCCAGATATTTCACAAAGATCTTCCTACCGTAAAAAAAATGATTCCTGAAATGAATTTTGATATTGCTTACGGCATGTCAAATTATATATGTATTAAAAGAGCCGGAGAATTCAGAAATAAAACCAATTTATTTGAAGCAGCGTCTGAAACACAGGAAATAATAGATTTTATAAAGAACGGGGAGGGAATAAGGGAGAATTCTCCGTTCAGAATACCGGCTGAAATATGGGAAAACATAAACAGAGATAAAAATATGTGCGCGGAGGAAAGATGCATTCATTTTAAAGAATGTTATTACTGGAGAATGCGGCACCGGCTGAGGAAAGCGCATATAATAGTAGTAAATCATCATCTGTTTTTTTCAGACCTTGTTGTATCAAAAAAACTGCTGCCTGAATGCTATGGCGTGGTTTTTGACGAGGCGCACAGAATAGAAGAGGTTATGCGCAGTATGTTTTCAAGGGAGTTTTCCGTATTCGGTTTTTATAAACTTCTGGCTGAGACCGAAGAGTTTCTGGGGGCAAAAAAAAGAGGAAAGGGCCCGGATAAAGAGGTGACTTCCTACACGCGGGTAAGAAAAGAAATGGAAGAATTCATACAGGATGTTTATACGGATCCCGGGATAGGACTTGCGGGGAAAAAATCCGTCCTGCCCGATGAAAACAGCGAGATAAAAGCTTATATAGATGCTGCGGGATGCGTGAAAGATATTATTTATTCCCTGCGCAAAGAAATAATAAACAGCGAAGGGGAAGAAAAGAAAAAGTACGCGGAATATCTTATGCTTGTTATTCAGGAGTCGGCTGAAATTCTCAGGGATTGGCTCGCGAGAAAAGACAAAACCTCTTTTTACTGGCTGGAGGAGCGGCAGAATAAAAACCTTTCGTTTTATATAACACCTTACAAGCTGGATGAACTTTTTGAGGAAAACGTGAAATACAATTATTCCTCTGTTGTACTGACATCCGCGACGCTTTCCAGCGCAAACAGTTTTGACTATGTCGTCAAACAGCTGGGGCTTTATGACGCCTTTTCAGGAACGCTGGAATCGCCGTTTGATTATAAGGAGCAGAGCCTCCTTTATATCGGCAGGAATATGCCCGCGCCTTTTGATCCGGCTTATAAGGAAGCCCTGAACGAAAAAGTAGAGGAGCTCATAAATGCCTCTTCGGGCGGAATAATGATACTTTTTACAAGTATTGATATGATGAAAAGCACCTATAAAGCAGTGAAAGCAAAGTTTAAGGGAAAGAAAATACCGTTTTTGATCCAGGGTTCTTCAGGGCCCGGCGAGCTTATAAAAAAATTCAGGAAAAAACCGTCGGCTCTTTTTGCCACAAACACCTTCTGGCAGGGGATAGACATAAAAGGGGAGGAATTGAAATGTGTTGTGATTACAAAACTGCCTTTTGAAGTTCCGAATCATCCCGTTGCAAAAGCGCTTTATAAAAATGTCAGGGACGAAGGCGGGAATGATTTTGCGGAAATAGCCCTGCCGCGCGCCATATTCATGCTTAAACAGGGTTTTGGAAGGCTCATACGCTCCGGCAGCGACCGGGGTGTTGTCGCGATACTTGATTCAAGAATAGCAACAAAAAATTACGGGCGCAGGTTTCTGGAGTCGCTTCCTGATGCCGGAAAAACAGAAGAAATGCGGGATGTAAGGGAGTTTTTTAAATATAAGTGATTGACATAAACGTGCCGCGCTGATATTTTAAAATATAATAAAATTAAAACGGGAGATTTTCATGATAAAAAACAGGGCTCTTATGTATGTGGTTTGTGTTATGGCCGTATCAATGCTGTATTCTGCTGTTTATTTTTTTATTCCGCTGAAAGAAATGGGAAATATCTGCCTGATACAGGCGCCCGTGGACGGAGGCACAATATGCGCGGTAAATTTAGCGCTTGTTTTCATGAGTATTTATATGATAATTCCTTTTATTACCGCCTTTGTGCTTCAGAAACTGGTATATAAAGAAAAATTAGCCGATATAGGATTCAGGTTTAAATGGAGCTATTGGCTTATAGCGGCCCTGTTTATCCCTATCGCTGTATCATACGCGTCCATACTTCCGGCTCTGCTTATGCCGGGTGTTTCGTTTACCCCGGATATGAGCGGTATGTTTGAACGTTTCGCGGATACTATGCAGCCTGAGCAGATAGAACTTATGAAGGAACAGACAAAAGATATGGGGCTTGTTTTGTTTGCCGCGGGCATTTTCCAGATGATTGCTGCGGCGCTTACCATAAACGCGCTTTTTGCTCTGGGCGAAGAAGCGGGATGGAGAGGTTTTCTTCTTAAAAATCTTGAAAAGTCCGGGTTTTATAAAAAATCCCTGATCATAGGCGCGGTTTGGGGAATATGGCATTTCCCGGTTGTGATCCAGGGATATAATTATCCCGAACATCCCGCGGCCGGAGTTGTTATGATGATATTGTTCTGTGTTCTTTACAGTCCGCTTTTGGTATATATAGCGGAAAAAACAGGTTCTGTGTTTTATGCGGCGGTGATGCATGGTTCTATTAATGCTTCGGCGGGCGCCGCGATAATGTTTATTTCGGGGGGGAGCGATATAATGGTAGGGCTCATGGGAGCCTCCGGATTATCGGTTATTCTGGCGGCGAATATTGTGCTGGCTCTGTATGACCGGTATATAGCCAAAGAAAAGGTAATCTTCAGTGGAAGGATTTGACGGGAATTTTCTTAATGCTTTTCTTCTTACTTTAGGCGCAGGCCTCGCAACGGGCTTCGGCGCGGTTATAGCGTTTTTCGCGGACAGAAGAAGTCCGGCGCTGCTGTCTTTCGGACTTGGCTTTTCAGCGGGAGTTATGATATATGTTTCCTTTATGGAGATACTGCCGTATTCACTGGAATCAATATCCCTGAGCACGGCCGGGTTAACCGCGGATTTTATAAGGCTTGCCGCTTTTGCGGGCGGAATGCTATTTACGGCATTAATAGACAGAATGGTGCCTGAAAATCTGAACCCTCATGAAACAAGAACAGAACATGATATAAATGTACTGCACAAAAAAAATTCAGACAGGGCGGATATAAAAGAAATTAATGATTCAAATCTGGCCAGAGCCGGAATATTTACGGCATTTGCGATCGCCATACATAATTTCCCGGAAGGCTTTGCTACCTTTACCGCCGCGCTTTCGGATCCTGTTCTGGGAATAACCATTGCAGCGGCAATTGCTCTTCATAATATACCTGAAGGCATAGCTATTTCAGTGCCTATATTTTACGCAACAGGCGACAGAATGAAGGCTTTTATGTACGCCCTGCTGTCAGGCCTTGTTGAACCTGCGGGAGCAATAATAGGATGGCTCATTTTAAGGCCGTTTATAAATGATATGATTTTCGGGATAATATTCGCGGGTATTGCCGGAATAATGATATATATTTCAATAGATGAACTTCTGCCTGCCGCAAAAAAATACGGAAAAGAACACACAGCCATTACCGGTGTCATCACGGGGATGATAATAATGGCGCTCGGCCTGGATATTATGGAGCACTTTTTCTGAGAGAGAATTGAGTTTTGAGTTTTGGGAACCGCCGGGCAGCCGGCATGAATTTTGAACTGAAATACCTGCGCATTACATCTTGACACCCGGTGTTTTTACTGCTAATTTATATATTAACAGACAGGTAAACCTGTAAAAACTTCCTTAATATAAAAAACAGGAATATTACAGGTATGAATTTATTATTATATGAGGTGTAATATGAAAGAGGAAAAAAGGAATATAGCTGAGGATGAAGAGGTTTTAGACGATGAAAAAATGCGGGATAACGGGGAAATGAACGATCCGGAAGAACCGGAAAAAGAAGAAAACAGCGAAGAAACAGAGGAAAAAGAAAAAAGCCCGGAAGAACTGCTGGAAGAAAAAAACGAACAGCTGAAAGATATGACTGATAAGTATATGAGGGCGCTTGCCGAGGCTGACAACGCCAGAAAAAGAGCGGCAAAAGACAGGGATGATATTGTGAAATTTCTGAAAGGGGAATATGTAAGGGAATTTATTCCTATTATGGATAATCTTGAACGGGCCCTTAATGCCTCGAAAAAAACCGATGATATTAAGACCATAAAAGACGGCGTTAAAATGGTGCTTAAGCAGTTTGAAGGGGTATTTTCAAAAATGGGAGTCAAGGAAATAAAGACAAAAGGTGTTTTTGACCCGATGACGCATCATGTGATGCATAAAGAATACCAGAGCGGTAAAAAAGAAGGAGAAATCACTGAAGTTTATCAGAAAGGTTATGAAATAGACGGAACGCTTATACGGCCCGCCATGGTTAAAGTCGCGGCGAAAAAAGAAAGTGAGCCGCAATGAATAAGGATCTGTATGAAGTTCTTGGTGTATCCAGGAACGCTTCTTCCCAGGAACTTAAATCCGCTTTCAGAAACCTCGCTAAAAAATATCATCCTGATGTTTTTGACGGCGATAAGGATGAGGCAGAGGAGAGATTTAAAGAAATAGGTTCAGCCTATAAAATACTGAGCGATCCGGCGCAGAGACAGCGGTATGACGCCTATGGTTTTGACGGACTTAAAGGAGCAGGCGCCGGCGGAGGCGGTTTCGGAGGATTTGAAGGCTCTTTTGGGTTTGAGGATATTTTCTCTGATTTATTCGGGGATTTTTTTGGATTTGGAGGGCAGCGCGCCGGAAGCGCGCAGCGTGCCGCGCACGGCGGCGATATACGGCACGATATTGAAATAAATTTTGAGGATGCCGGATTTGATATAAAAAAGAAAATTGAAATATCCAGAAAAGAAGTATGCGACACCTGCGGCGGCGAAGGCATAAAGCCCGGGACCTCAAAAAAAACATGCGCTTCATGCGGCGGTAAGGGCAAGGTCCGGCAGTCCAGTGGTTTTTTTTCCATGGTAAGGACCTGTCCGGCCTGTGCGGGTGAGGGCAGTGTGGCAGAGGCGCCCTGTGCGGACTGCGGCGGTAAAAAAGTAAAAATGAAAAGAAGAAAAATAGAGGTTAATATCCCGGCGGGTGTTTCAAACGGATCGTATCTTAAACTGGCGGGAGAAGGGCATACAGGGCTTAAAGGCGGAGCCAGCGGTGACCTTTATGTTGTCATAGGCGTCAGGCCCCATGAGATATTCAAAAGAGAAGGCGATGATATAGTTATGGAATATCCCATAACAGCGACAGATGCGGTTTTAGGCGGCAAAGTCACGGTTCCCACTATTTACGGGCCTGAAACAGTGAAAATTCCTTCGGGGCTGCAGCCAAATGATATCATAAACCTTAAAGGCAAAGGCTTTAAAAGGCTGAATAGTTTCGGAAAGGGCGATATGAATGTCGTGATAAATATTGAAACGCCCGAGAAGATAAGCTCCAAACTGAAAGAAGCCTATAAGAATATTAAAACACTTGAAAAAGAAGATAATTATCCGCAGACAAAAAAGAATCTGAAGAAAATAAACGCTTATATAACAAAGAGGTGAAATATTATGAGTGAAGAAGAAAAGTTTGACGCTATTGTTGTGGGCGGGGGCCCCGCAGGGCTTACAGCGGCTTATGTTATGGCCAAAGCAGGCCTTGAAGTAATAGTTTTGGAAAGAGGAGAGACCTGCGGCTCCAAGAATGTTTTTGGCGGGATCTTTTTTACGAATGTGCTCAGAGAAATAATGCCGGATTTTATGGACAGTGCACCGGTTGAGAGGATTGTTTCAAAAAGAAGGTTTTCCCTGCTGACGCCTGAAGGCGAAGTAGGCGGGGATTTCAGGTTCAATAAAATGAAGAATGAGGGGGAAAATAACAGCTTTACTGTTTTAAGGGCCGGTTTTGACGCCTGGATGGCGGAAAAAACCGAAGAAGCCGGAGCAATGATAATAACAGGCGCGGCAGTGGATGATTTTATAATGAAAGACGGAAAAATAGCCGGCGTAAAAGCAAGGCTGGAAGACGGGGACATATACGGGGACTGTGTGGTGCTTGCGGACGGGGTGAATTCCCTTCTTGCGAAAAAACTCGGGATGCATTCGGAACTCAGCAAAGAAACAACCATAGTATCGGTGAAGGAAGTTCTTGAGATTCCGGCGGAAAAAATTGAGGACCGTTTTGGACTGACCGGAAATGAAGGCGCGGCGTATGAATATTTTGGATATGCGGCGCTGGGAGCGATCGGTTCGGGTTTTATATATACGAATAAAAATACGGTTTCAGTAGGCGTGGGCGGTACAATACATTCAATGCTTGAGAAAAAACTGAATCCGAACGATGTACTGGAAAATTTCAAGGACCATCCGTGCGTGGCGCCTTTGATAAGAGGCGGAGAACAGAAAGAATATTCGGCGCATTTAATACCGGACGGAGGATTTTACGGACTTTCAAAACTTACGGGAGACAGAGTTCTTGCTGCCGGCGATGCCGCGGGGTTCGTTAATGCATCATTGTTCCATGAGGGAACCAACCTGGCTATGGAAACCGGAAAACTTGCGGGAGAAACGGTTGCGGCGCTGAAGCAAAAAGGCGATTATTCAAAAGAGGCGCTTTCTCTGTATGAGCAGAAAGTTTCAGAAAGCTTTGCCATGAAAGACATGAAAAAATTTAAAAAACTCGGGAAAACCCTTGAAAAGACTCCGCAGATATTTGAAAAATATCCGGTTATGATGGAGGAGCTTGTAAGCGAACTGTTTACTGTTGACGGCGAGCCGAAAGGGGCGAAGCAGAAACGTTTGTATAAAAAAATGATGAAACAGACTTCCCTGTGGGAACTCGCGAAAACAGGACTTAATATGAGGAGGGTTATACTATGAGCCGTTTTAAAACAATGGAAGACAAGCTGGGGCTTGATAAATTTGTTCTTTATGAAAAAACACATTTGAAGATAAAAGAGGAATATAAAAAAGGCAAAAAAGCAAAAAAACTGGTTGATGATCTGCTGTTTATATGCCCCGCAAAAGTTTATACTCTGAATGAAAACGATGAAGTGGTTGTATCCTTCGAAAACTGCCTGGAATGCGGAACGTGCAGGGTTGCGGCGCCCGACGAAGTTGAATGGGAGTATCCTCAGGGCGGACACGGTGTGGTTTACAGGTACGGATGATAAATGGTCATCATATTTGATGTAGGAAACACAAATATAACCATAGGTGTATTTGAAGGGGAAAAGATTTTATTTGATTTTCGTCTGAAAACCAATATCGGCTATACCGAAGACCAGTATTTCACCCACATCAAGGCTCTTCTCGCGGAAAATGATATTGACGTAAAAGATATTACAGGAGGAATAATAGGTTCTGTTGTTCCGGCAATAACCGGATATTTTGTCTCAATGTTCAGAAAATATTTCAAAAAAGAGCCTGTTCTGATAAATGAAAAAACAAAAATAAATTTCAGGAACAGGTATAAAAACAAAAATGAAGTGGGGGACGACCGTCTGGCAAACGCGGCGGCTGCCTGCCGGTATTACGCCGGAAAAGATATTATAGTCGTGGATTTCGGAACAACCATAAATTTTGATGTCATAAAAGGCAACGGCAGTTATCTTGGGGGAGTGATAATTCCGGGTATAAATATGTCCCTTCACAGCCTGTCCGTGAAAGCCGCAAAACTGCCGCAGATAGAAATGAAGTATCCGAAAAAGATCGTGGGGAACACCACGGAAAGCAGCATACAGTCGGGAATGCTTAACGGCACAATAGGCGCGGTAAATTATATTATTTCCGGTATAAAAAAAGAACTGGATTTAAAAAAAGTAAAGCTTATATTTACCGGCGGGCAGATGAACAAATGTATCCTGGGAAAGATCAGGGAAAAAGATATTTCCGAGGACAGGGATTTTACCCTGAAGGGTTTTAAAGTAATTTACGGTCTTAATATAAAATAAAGATCAGATATATGCGCCGGCAGACTTGTTCCGCAGGGCATCCGGAGCAGCAGGGTTATGCCCGGACACTTTAAACACAAAGGAAGAAAAAGTGATGGACGGTTCCTGAAACGCATTCCGCGCAGACAAAACATGCGAATATCCAATAAGGCTGAAAAAAACAGCCGGAAAAATACCTGAGCTGAAATGTAAAATGAATTGCAACACCTGAAACATCTGGAATTATATCAAAATACAGCCCATTTCCTGTTTAATCGTCAAATTATATCATACAGTGTT
>CAYTNY010000089.1:3358-8660 GCA_964439215.1 uncultured Spirochaetia bacterium | reverse complement strand
GAAGGCTCTTAATACTTGACAATTTAATAAGAAGGTTTAATAATATTAAAATGCTGAAAAATAATATAATAAAAACACACATATATCTTACAGTTTTTGTCTCGGGAGCGGTTGTTCTGGTGCTTGAACTGCTCGGTACTCGTATAATTGCGCCTTATTACGGAACAACGGTATATGTATGGGCGTCGCTTATAGGCGTTGCGCTTGTAGGGCTTGCGGCAGGGTATTCCCTGGGAGGTTTTTTATCCGACAGACGCAATGATTCTGTTTTTATGTATCTTTTTATTTTGATCGGCGCGGTTTTGATCATACTGATACCTCTGATACTCAGGCCCGTGCTCAATGTATCTGAAATATTCGGAGCCAGATTCGGATCGCTTTTTGCGGCATTTATTCTTTTTTTCGGGATTTTTGTGGCGCTGGGCAGTGTTGCTCCTTATGCAGTGAAAATCACCGCGGATGATTTCAGGCACCTCGGACTGACCGCCGGAAGTCTTTATGCGGTTTCCACTATCGGAGGTTTTGCGGGGGCCATAGCAGCGGGGTATTTTCTGATACCCGCGCTGGGAATAGGACATATAATCAATATATGCGGCGGCCTGCTGGCGGTTATGGGGATTACGGGAATGTTTTTAAAAAAAAAGAATAAAACCCCCGCATTAATGCTTATAATTATTTTTGTTATGCTTCAGTTTATGTTTTCTACGGCCGCGGAATCCGGTGCGCCGGAACGGATCTCCGTTTTATATGAAAAAAGCGGGAATTACGGAAAGATTTATGTTATTGACAGGGCAGGCAGGTACAGATATATGGTGGTTGACGGTGCAGTTCAGACATATATTGATAAAAACGACGATACATTTGCGTCAGGGTATATAAATATGCTTTATGACGCCGCTAAATGGCATGAAAAGCCGGAAAAAGCGCTTGTTATAGGGCTGGGCGGAGGTTCGCTTGGCAGGCTGCTTGAAAATCATGGGGTTGAAACTCTTAATATTGATATTAATCCGGAGATTGTAAAGGCGGCTCAGAGATATTTTGGTTTTGAAGGGGAATATGAAATTTCGGACGGGAGGCGTTTTCTCCGCAGGACAAATGAAAAATATGATATGATATTTTTTGATGTTTTTAACGGTTATTCTGTTTATCCGTTTATGTTTTCAAAAGAATCTTTTGAACTTGCCAAGAAAAGATTAAATAAAAACGGCATACTGGCGATGAATATTGTAGGGACGGTTCCGGGAGAAAACGGGCAAAAAAACAGATTTGACAGGAGCCTGAGGGATATTAATGAAACACTGGAAAGCGTCTTTGAAAATGTGCATACAAGAATGCATGAAACAGGCGGGCTTGCTTCATATGTTTTTTATGCTTCTGAACGGCCTTTTGAGAACCGGTACAAAAAGATAATAATATCGGAAAAGGGAAATATAATAACTGATGACCATAATCCGCTTGATTATAATCTTACGGGACTGGTTGAGAAATGGCGGGAATATAATTATAAGGATTTTTTAAAAGAACTGCCTTTGATCTGAAATACAGGAGGAAAAATATGCTTGATGTAAGACTTGCGGGATATAATGCTGATGCGGATATAATTGAAAAATTAAAAACAGGCAGGTGGGACGGCAAAAATAACGTGACGCCGGAGACGATTTCCGCTGCTTACGCGAGGATTTCCAGGGATCCCAGGCCCGTATATGAACTTCGGAAAATCTCAAGCGATGAGGTTGACAAGGCAAGAAGTTCAAATGAAAATATTGTATTTAAAATGGGGCACCATTCGGTTGCCGAGCATGCAATGCTTAATTTTGATATACTGGGGCTCTCCCGGCTTGCGGTGGAATATCTTCAGGAGGCACGCCTGGCTTCGTATACGGAAAAATCCCAGAGGTATATAACACTGGAGGGTGATTATGTGACACCTGAAGAATTTTCTGAAAAAAGCAGAAAAATATTTCAGGATACGGTCTCAAAGCAGGTTGCCGCATATAAACAGCTTTTTCCGGTTCTCTGGGAATATCAGAAAAATAAAAATCCCCGCCATCTTGAGACAAAGGCAGGGCAAAATATGGTTGAGGGATGGGGCAAAGAAGACGCACGGTATGTTCTTGCTCTTGCGACTGAATGTCAGACAGGTTTTTCGGCAAACGCGAGAAATCTTGAACATATAATCAGAAAACTCAAGAATTGTCCGTTAAAAGAAGGACAGGCCCTGGGCCGGATGCTTTATGACAGGGCAAAAGAAGTGGCGCCGTCGCTTGTGATACTTGCGGATCCGGAGGCTTTTAAAAAACAGTTTGGTTTTGATATTGACGGCGGCATAATGGATACGGGAGGCGCTCTTCTTGAAAAAACCGCGGAAAAATACTGTGAAGGCGAAGGAGGGGGAAAAGAGGATAAAAACAGCGATGTGAGGCTTATCCGCAGTACAGAGGATCCGGACACAGAAATTATTGCGGCGCTGCTTTTTGAATCAAAGAAAAGGGATTATTCCGGCGCGTTTAAAACCGCTGTTAAATTAAAAAAAGAAAACAGACAGAAAGATTTTTTTAAGGATGTTCTGTACGGGTTAAGTCCTTTTGATTCTCTTTACAGGGCGTTTGAAACAGTGGATTTTATATTTGAGGCGGATATGAGTTCCAGTGCTTTTGCGCAGATGAAAAGGCACCGGATGATGACCATAATCAAACATGATTATGATCCGGATCTTGGATTTACCGCGCCGCCATCGGTTGAGGAGACGGGGAACGGGGAGGTTTTTGAGAAGATAATGAAAATTTCCGAGGATGCATACGGGAAGATTTATAATGAAGATAAAAACGCCGCGGAATATATTCTTACAAATGCACATAAAAGAAGAATACTGATAAATGTAAATTTAAGGGAGCTTTATCATATCGCGAGACTCAGGATGGATAAACATGCACAGTGGGACATACAGAATATCTCGTCTGCGATGATTGAACTTGCGAAAGAAAAAGCCCCGCTGGCAGCGGCGCTGGCGTGCGGCAAAGATGAATTTAACGCGGTATATAATGATTTCATGGATAGAGTGTGAGGTAAAATGGATATTGAGGAAAACGGAAAAAAACGCAACAGACTGCGGTCAATAGAAAATCAATTTCTGGTTGAAAATGACCGCATAATAATTGAAAACAGGGATATGGATAATGAAGCAATAGGGCAGATGTATTTCGGTGAAATTAAAGCAGTAATGATCAAACCGGCGGGTACTCTTTATGACGGTGAAGTTATTTTTAAACTTAAAAATAATGTAAATCTGACCTTTAAAATAAAAAAATATCAGGAGCAGGATTTTATTGAACTGAAAGAAAAACTGGGCAAATGATATTGGGGGACGGGGATGTACTTTGTAATTCCGCGGCGGCAGATGCCTATGTGCGGCGCAGGAAGTTTTATGCTGATAATAAGTTTTAAACCATAAAAACAGCTGAATTGTAAAATGAATTGCAACACCTAAAGCATCCGAAAATACATCGAAATATAAACCATGTTCCTCTCCCTCTATGAGCAAAGGATGAATGCTTTCATGCTTTGCCGGTATTTACTATAAATATAATCAGAAAAATACCGAAAAAGGAATAGGGAGAGGGTTAAGCAGCGGCAGGATACTTTGTAATACAAGTTAACGCTTAAAACAAGAAATGTGGGTAAGGGACAGAACTATGGGATAGGAAAGTGTCCTGAGGAAAACATAAATAACTGTATGAATTAAGTGCTCCGGTATGTGCGAAAAAAAAGGACTTCGATTCTATTAAGTGTTGCAATAAAACTTGCAATCCGGATAAACCATAAAAACATTAAAAGATCATTGACAAATTATATAAAAATTAATAAAATAATTACAAGAGGATGTAAAATATAGATGTAATGGCGGGAGAGGCCTTTTAGACTAACTTTGGAGGTGCGGGCGTTATGGAGTTTTTAGAAAGGCGTAAACATAAAAGAGTTCCAAAAGCTTTTGGTGTAAACTGCAGAATAATATCGCCGGAAGTACAGATGGAAATGTCAGGAGCATTGGGAAATGAGGCGGCAGTAAAAACACTGGATATAAGCGAAGGCGGAATAGGTATTTTCGGCGACGAAGAACTAAAGCCGAATCAGATGCTCGCAATAAGTATTATTATTGATGAATTTGAAGAAATTAAAGCATATGCTGAAGTGAAATGGGTTTATTTTGAAAAAACAACAAGTCAATACAGAGCCGGGCTGGAATTTATGGCGATAAAAGCGGAAGATAAGGATTATATAAAAGAAATAAACAAGGGTGATTAATATATTATAAAAGGGACTGTCAGCGTTAAATATTATGAACTTTGCTTAAGTTTTTGCTGAACGGCAATCATATCCGGTTAAAAAAGGGGTTATATGCTCAAAAATAAAAATGGAGTTTTTTACAGAAAGTGGGGAACCCCGGATTCAAAAGCAGCTGTGCTTGCGGTGCACGGGATGGGGGCGCATTCGGAAAGATATAAGGATATGGCTCTGTTTCTGAACAAAAAAAGAATCTCTGTTTATGCCATAGAACTCAGGGGATACGGAGAGCTTGCGGGAGACAAGCCGGGGCACGTGGACTCATTTAAAACATACTGCGGCGATATAGCGGGATTAAAGGAAATAATAAAAAAAGAGAATAAAGGGCTGCCTGTTTTTCTGCTGGGCGAGAGTATGGGGGCGGTTATCTCGCATATAAACATTCTTGATTATGACGCTGATTACGCGGGGCTTGCGGAAAGCGCGCCTGTGTACAGGGACATTATGAAAATAAGCCTGTTGAAACGCGCCGCAATAGCCTTAAAAGCGATTATAAAGCCTTCTGAACCGGTTCTGATGCCGTTTGTGAGCAGAGAGCTTACGAGAGACCCGAAAGTGCTGGAAAAACTTGATTCTGATCCGCGGGAACATAAATACGCTTCCGCAAAACTGCTTCTGCTTATGCTTTTCAGCCAGATAAGAGCCGTATCGCGGATGAGCAGGATAAAAACACCTGTTCTGCTGATGGCAGCGGGAAAGGATATGCTGGGCGATACGGGTTATACTCTAAAAGTCTTTGAAAAAATAAAATCCCCAAAAACCGTAAAACTGTATCCCGATTCATACCACGCGCTGACAATAGAAAAAAACAGAAATGAAGTGTTTAAGGATATTTATGAGTGGATGGAAGGGATAAAACAGTTCAAAGTTCAAAGATGAGGCAGTTCAAAGTTCAAAGCGAGAACAAAGAACTAAAAAAGATATTAAAGTGAGAATATAGGTTGATATTTTATTTGAACTT
>CAYTNY010000089.1:0-3258 GCA_964439215.1 uncultured Spirochaetia bacterium | reverse complement strand
TTTATTTGAACTTTGAATTGTCTTTTTGTCCGCACTTTGAACCTTGAACTGATCTTTCTTTGAACTTTGAACTTTGAACTTATGTTTTCTTCCCGACATCCCGGCTTGCGACTGCGTTTATGCCGGTGCCTGCGAGGTTTTCGGCGGCGATATCTCCGTGTTTCACGGGGGCTTTCAGAACTGTTTTTCGGAGAGCGGCGGCTGCCTGCATTATTTTGTCTTTGGGAATCGGGGTTTCGGTCCAAACAGGGCATAGGGGAAGTTTTCCGCCTTCCACTTTTACCGTTGTTGTGAGAATCCTGCGCGGGTCTTTTATTTCGGCTGCCGCGTATTCAATGCCGAGCTTGCAGCTGTTTCCCGACAGTTTTGTTATATTCAGGTCCTTGTCAATAACAGCCGTTAATCCGCAGCCGCGGGGGCAGCGGATGCATAAAAGTTTTTTTTCCATTCTTTATCCTTTGCCCGCAAGAGGCGTTATATTAATACTCAGTTTTTTTGAGCCGCATATGCCGGCCGCAAATAATTCCGGTTTGGTATTTAATGTTATCATTTCAGCAGGGCGTATGTAGGGTTCTTTTTTTGAAAATAATACGGTATCCCCGTCTTTTATTTCTACCGCTGCCGGAGAAGAAAACTCCCGCAGCGCCCTTATCTCAATACGCGGCCCGCCGGCGTCTTTTACGGGAATATTTATTTTCTGCGGAACAGCGCTGCGCACGCCTTCACCGGGGATGATTTTTATGAAGCCTGCGGGATTTTCTGCTTTGTTTGCGGCAAAAGCCGCGGCGCTTATGCCTGCTTTGGCGCCTGCCATTGAAACATAGTCAGCAAGGTCGTAAATTGTCACTACATTTCCCGCCGCAAATATACCCGGGATATTTGTTGACATATTATCATCTATAAATGGTCCGCCTGTAAGAGGGTCGATTTTAACTCCCGCTTTTTTTGAAAGCTCATTTTCGGGTATGAGCCCCACTGACAGCAGAAGGGAATCGCAGGGGATTATTTCTTCGGTTCCGGGGATGGGTTTTAAATCCGGGCCTGTTTTTACTGTTTCAACCGACTCAACGCGTTTTTTCCCGTTTATGGAGTTTATGGTGGTTGAAAGTTCAAGAGGTATGCTGAAGTCAAGCAGGCACTGGACGTAATTTCTGCGCAGCCCCGTAAGATAGGGAAGCAGTTCAACTACTTTTATTACACGGGCTCCTTCAAGCGTGAGGCGGCGCGCCATTATCATTCCGATGTCGCCTGATCCCAAAATCACAAATTCTTTTCCCGGCATAAGGCCCTCTATATTAACAAGTCTTTGGACCATTCCCGCGGTATATACGCCGGCGGGCCTTGTGCCGGGAAGTTTTATCTGGCTCCGGGTTCTTTCGCGGCAGCCCATCGCGAGAACAATTGCGCGGGCATCTATTTCCATAAACCCTTCTTTGGAGTTAGCGGCGTAGATTTTGCGGCCGGGAGTGATGTCAAGCGCCATTGTGTCAAACAGCGTGTCAATGTTCATTTCGCGGGACCGGTTGATGAATTCGCGGGCGTATGCCGGGCCGGGGAGGTCTTTTTTAAAGATAACCGAGCCGAATCCGTTGTGTATGCACTGAGGCAGAATGCCCCCTGCTTCATTGCCGCGTTCTATAATAAGCGTTTCTGCGCCTGCTTTTTTTGCTTCTATGGCGGCGGAAAGCCCTGCGGGGCCCGCGCCGATTACTGCGACATCATAGTTTTTTTTCATCGGTTCTCCGTAAAATGTATTTAAAGCTCTTTGGTTTTTCTGAATATAAATTCACTGCCTTTTCCTTTTTTGCTGACTTCTTCAACAGGGATCCTAAGTTCTTTGGCCAGTATTTCAATTACTCTCGGATAGTCAAAAGCGCCCTGGCAGCGTCCTGTTCCCAGCCAGGTCCTTCGTTTTATACCGTCGTATGTGCGCGCGGGAACAGGGGAGTGGATTGCGTCCAGGACTTCTCCTTCGGTCACCTCTTCGCACCGGCATACTATCCGGCCGTAAGCGGGATTCTTTTTTACAAGTTCTGCTTTTTCGGAATTTGACATCATATGGAAATGTGGAAAGGGTTTTCTGACAGGGTTCCATCCGGACTTTTCCGGAAGGGTTTCGCCTGATGATTTTAATAATTCAACAACCTTAAGCGCTATAGCGGGCGCGGACGCGAAGCCCGGCGACTCTATGCCGCAGAGATTTATAAAGCCTTTTACTGAATCCGGAATTTCAATTATAAAATCCCTGCTGCCGTTTCCAGACGCACGTATGCCTGAATACATAGCGATTATTCCCGTTGAATCAAGGGACGGCACCAGCTTTTTCGCGTTTTCCAGCAGGTGCTGTATTGTTTGGGGCTGTATTGAGGTGTCTTCTTTGTCAGAGGCAGGTTCATTGTCGGGCCCCGCGAGCGTGTTGCCGTGCGTGGTTGTGGAAACAAGAGTGCCTTTGCCTTTTTCCGTGGGGAGCGGAAAGATTACATTGCTCACTTTTATCTTCATAGGGTCAAAAACTATGTAGCCGCCTTTGCGCGGTATTATTGAAAAGTCTGTTCTTACCCCTGCTTTATGGCTCACTTCGTCAGAGAAAAGGCCGGCGCAGTTTACGGCCCACCTGCAGCTGAAGACGCCTTTATCTGTTTTAATACCCGTTATTCTGCCGCCTTCAATGACAAAATCTTCAAAAGCGGTTTCAAACATATACTCAACCCCGTTTGAGACCGCGTTTTCCGCGGCTGCCAGAACCGCTCCAAAAGGGTCAAGAACAGCCGCGCTTCCCGCAAAGAGCGCTCCGCGGGCTTCGTTATTTATTAACGGCTCCTGTTTCAGCAGTTCTTCTTTGTTAAGAAATCTCATTTGGGGTATATTATTGGCAATGCCGCGTTCGTAAAGCTCCTTCAGTTTTTTGTCGTCTTCGGGCCCGAATGAAACCACAAGGCTGCCCGTTTTTTTATACACGATCCCGAGTTCCTGCGCAAGCGGCCCCCATAAACGGCTCCCTTTTGAATTCATTTCTGCTTTCAATGTCCCGGGCTTTGGGTCATATCCCGCGTGTATTATTGCGGAATTTGCGGAAGAAGGGCACATACCCACGTCTATTTCCTTTTCAATGACAAGTATGGAAAGCTCATACCGTGAAAGATATCTGGCAGCCAGAGAACCGACAATTCCCGAACCGATTATGATTACGTCATAAGTATTTTTCATAAACACATTTTGCATATAATGAAGGAAAAAGTAAAGGGGATTCTGGGGGGG
>CAYTNY010000088.1:0-9091 GCA_964439215.1 uncultured Spirochaetia bacterium | reverse complement strand
CGCCTGTAACATACTCTATCCTCTCCCATAGAGGGAGAGGGGGAAGAACGAAATGCAAAATGCAGGATGCGAAATAAAAACCGGATACTAAGAGGTCTAGAGGCTCGAATGTTTGGATGTTCCCAAAACTCAAAGCTCAAAACTCAAAACTCACTTTTCATTCTTTTGAACTTGGAACTTGGAACTTGGAACTTAGAACTTAGAACTTCAAACCCCCAACACCCTCTGTGCGTTCCCATAAAATATATTTTCTCTTGCGTTATCATTGCTTACTGCTTTTTCCACGGCTTTTTTTACGGCAGCCGGGGCGGCCCAGGGGAAATCGGTTCCGAAAAGGACTTTTTCATTTCCGTGTTTTTCTATTATGCGGGTTATAAGGGCCGTGTCTTCGCAGGCATTGATCAGCGCGGTGTCAAAATAAAAATTTCTGCCTGCAAGTTTTTCATAAACCTCTTCCCACATCATATATCCGCCAAGGTGGGCGAGAATAAAATCACCTTCTCCTTCTATTGCGGCAAACCGCTCGGGCGCGCCGTGAACCGTTTCATACGCTTCATCCCTGCCCGCGTGGAACAGAATCATAAGTCCGGCTTTTTTGCAGGCGCTGTAAATAGTTTTCATCTTTTCGTCATCAGGATAGAATTCCTGATATTCGGGGTGCATTTTTATGCCCTTTATTCCCGCAAACGCGAGCGATACAATCTCGTTTTCCGCATCCTCATAATCAGGATGCATTGTACCAAAACAGATAACATCCTTATTCTCCGGATTTGAATTGTGCTCCGCCATCTTCCTGTTTATACCCGCTGTCTGCTCCGGCTTTGTTGCTATGGGGCAGTTTACGGAAGCAGAAATCCCGTCTTTTTTCATTGCGCGGCGCAGAGAATCAAGGGTACCATCGCCATCAGCCTTTATTCCTCCTGATTTTTCAAGAAAATCCACGGTTTTACGGGCTATTTCATCCGGGAAAAAATGGGTGTGAATGTCAATAATATTCACATTGCCCCCTGGAGCAGTCCCTTGGCAAGTTTCGCGAGATATATGCCGGCAAACACGCACGCAATGCATCCAACATTATTCAGGAGCATATTAACTGCCGCTTCTTTATAAAGTCCTGCCGCAAACTGATTATGCGCCTCAAGCGCATAAGTGGAAAATGTGGTAAAAGCGCCGCAGAATCCCACCGCAAGAAACAGATAAATATGATTTAAATGGGGCGCGGACTGAAACATATAAAATATTATTCCAAGCAGAAACGAACCCGTAAGGTTCACGGCAAGTGTCCCCCAGTGCGACAGCATATGTCCGGGATACATATTATTTATAAAATGAGTCACAAAATATCTTGATGCCGCGCCCGCTCCGCCGCCAAGCATAAGCATAAACAGTTTAAGCGCCATTATTTTCTCGCCTTTTTTATGTCTGACTCTTCATAAATACGCCTGTTCTGCTCCGCTTTATTCATCGTATAAAGGTGTATGCCTTTTACCCCTTTTTTTATGAGGTGGTTTATCTGGGCAACCGTATAATCAACAGTTCCCTCGCAAACAGCATCTTCTATTCTGCATTTTGAGGCGGCTTCCCTGAATCTTTCGGGTATTTCAACACCGCACATTGCGGCCATCCTCTCAACATTCACGGGATTTGTGGCGGTCATAATGCCCGGAAGCACGGGAACTTTTATTCCCGCCTTTTCAACAGCCTCTACATACCTGAAAAAATACCCGTTGTCCAGAAAGAGCTGGGTTGTTATAAAATCAGCGCCCGCGTCTGTTTTTTTCTTAAGGCTTTCAATGTCTTTTTCCGGACTCTTCGCTTCCGGGTGCTTTTCAGGATAACCCGCAACACCCACGCAGAACTTCCACCTGCCTTTTTTTATAAAATCAACAAGGTCCGAAGCGTATTTGAAATCCTTCAGGTTTTCCCTTCCGCCTTCGGGAAGGTCCCCGCGCAGGGCCATAATATTCTCTACCCCGCAGCTTTCAAGCTCATCAAGTATGCCGCCGATTGATTCCTTTGTGGCGCCGACACAGGTTAAATGCGCCATTGACGTGAGCCCGTAAGTGTTTTCTATTTTATCCGCAAGCTGAACAGTCCTCTCCCGCGTCCCTCCGCCCGCGCCGTATGTCACGCTTATAAAATCCGGCTTTAATTCCTTCATTTTATTCAGAGTGTCATAAATCACGGATATATCGGAATCCGGCTTCGGAGGAAAAATTTCCAGAGAAAAAACAAAACTCTTCTGCTCAATAATATCTTTTATCTTCAAATTTTTCACCTGTTTTATCTTCAATTATGTTTTTTATTATCTTACATAAGATATGTTTTTGCAAGGAGTTTTGGATTTGAAATTTATATTTTTGAAATAAAAACATCCAATAACGGCATATTTGTTTTTTTATGCGGACAGTACGTTCTTTTTAATCCCTCTTTTCCTTCAATTCAATTATATTGATGAATTGTTTTGAATCTGTATGGAAATATATCGAAAAATGCCCGGCAGAAACCTTATAATAATTTTCTTTGATCCTTACAATACCTTTGTCAGGATAATTTTCTTTGCGTGTACGGCAGACTATTTTTATGCAGTTGTGTATCTCTTTTTGGAGAGCAGGCGTAAGGCCGCTTATCATCGCAGCAGCCGCTGATGTGATCCGCATTAACCGCATTACCATAATTATTTAAGCCCATACTCTTTCGCGAATTTTTTATAGTCGACGAGAGTTTTTTTTCCGTGTTTTTCATATCTGTCAATTATCAGCAGATCTTCCTTATGCTGTTCGCGCATAATTTCGTGTTTTACCGCCTTTTCAATAAACTTATTCATTTTATACCCTTCTTCTTCGCACAAATGTTTCAACCGGTCTTTTACGCTCTTATCCATTTGAACCGTAAACGAAACTGTTTTAGGCGCCATATCCGTCATCTCCTTTCATCTATATTCTTCATATAAATTATAACACAAAATAACTAAAAAACAACTAAAAGCTTTTTTTCTTGTTTTTTTTAAGCGTTTTATGATTTCATCCGGAAACAAAAAAACACAGACTACCTGAACTGAAAGCCTGCCTGGACTTTGAGGGTGCTGTCAAGCCTTTCAAACACCTGGGCCACGTCAAAACTCACCGCGAATTTGTCATCTTCCCCGAAATTTATGCGCCGGATCCCCAGGCCCAGCGTGTATTCCATAAAGGACTCGCTGTCAAGCGTCTGAGTCAATCCCGCGCGAAGGTCTATATATGTAAAAAACCTCATTTCAATGCCTATCTTCAGCAGATCCATATCTTCCAGCTCCGCGCTTAAGATAAATTCCTCGGTTGAGTAAGCAAGCCCCAGATAGGACGTAAGCGGCACTCCTTCGTCATAATCCTCGTGCTGGGTTGACCAGCGTACATAGGAAAATCCGTCTTTTAAAAGCGCGGCTGCCGTAAAATTTTCATCAAACTTCCAGATTGCGCCAAGGTCAAAACCGAGGCCGAACGCGCTGCCTGTTATCCTGTCCCCGCCGCCTGCCTCGTAATCCGTTCCGAATCCGGCTGACAATATCTTCATATTTACGCCAACCGCAAGATTTTTCGCAAGCGGCACAAACCTGTCCAGTTTTTCCGCATACGAGAGTATTATCTTCTGCTCGCTGAAAATCTCATCCCCTGATATTGAAAGCCCCGCGCCAAAACCCCGCTCGCCCATAGGCATTATGCCGACAAGATAGTTGTAAGGTATAATCCATTTATATTTAAGGTGCATAAAAGATATATCAGCTTTTTTTGCAAGCGCGATCCCGGCGGGATTATGAAATACCGCGTTTGAATCATCTGAAACAGCCGCAAAAGCGCCTCCCATACCCGAAGGCCTTGAGAGCCCTATGTCAATAAATGCCCCGGGCGCGATTTCCGCGGCCGCGCCCAAGACCGGAACAGCCAGCAACAACGCAGTTATTATTATTTTTCTCATCTTTCCTCCTTGATTTTATCTTTTTAATATAACTTCCTGCCGTTATTTAACAACCGCGACAGAGAATAAATACTGTTTTGTTCCTCCCGTATCTTCTATCTGAACACGGACAAAATATCTTCCGTTTGCGGCCCACTTGCCGTCTTCGTTTCTGCCGTCCCATACCACGGTATGTTCTGTCCCCGCTGCTTTCAGTTCATTTAAAGCCAAAGTCCTTATCAGCCGGTTCCCCATATTAAACACCTGTATGGTAGTTTCAACAGAAGAGCCTTCGGTTGAACTTATGGCAAAAGTTATCCGCGCGCCCGCGTGATATTTCGGCGAAAAAGGATTCGGAACAATACGCGCGTAATCCAGTTTCAGTTCATCCATTTCTGCTAGGACAGCATATTCGGAAAAATGATCGGTTTCAGCGCTTATAAAATCACCCGAAACCGCGGACTCTATGCTCTCCCATTTCTGAACCTCAGAGTTCCACACTCCCGCAGCAACAGAATCCTCTCTGTATTCCGCGGGAACAGGCATTGTAATTGTAATGTTTTCTGTAAAACCAAAACCCTCGGTAAGATTATATATGTTCCCCGTTACTTTCTTTGTTCCCGAGGACCCCTTTACCGCGCTTGGAGCGTATTTCGTCATTGTTATACCGTCTATTGTGTTGGATGCCGAAGCGCTGCCCGCGGGAATATCAAGACTGAATCCCGCGTAATCGCTCACAGAAACATCTCCGTATGAAGAGTCAAGCTTCTGCCATACCATAACATCGTGTGACGAGGATATGCCCGAAGCTTCCGCCTTGATTGACGCCTTTCCTATATAATCGCCGGTCGGCGTAAATACGCCTGACGCTGAAACTGTTCCCGCGGATGCGGGTGCGGCGCTCCATACAAAATCACTGTCAATTACTTCTCCTTCTTCGCCTTCCAAAACAGCTTCAAAAACATAAGGCCCGCCGATATTTTCATTATAAATTTTTCCCGCATAAGGATTAATGGAAATGGCCGCCGGCACTGCCTGCTGCATAATAAAATCAACCTGCACCGACCCTGACGAAGCCACAGAAGCGTATTTTGCCCCTGACGGACTCACGTAACCCGACAAAACCGCCTCAAGCATATAATCACCCGCCGGTGTTTCAAATGAGTACAGCCCGTCAGAAGCCGTATGCGTAACAGCCAGGGGTGTCTCCGGAAAAGCAGGATCATAAAGGGATACCTCCGCGGCCGCAAGCGGGTTTGTGCCGTCTGAAACATAACCGTCGATGGTTCCCGCAGGCGAGACATCCGCGGACAGGGATATACTGTGGGAAACAGTTGTTCCGCTCAGCAGCTGCACGCCTGAGGAATTTAAAACATACCCGGATTTTGACGCTGTTACATTATAATCTCCTTCGTGCATCGCGGTTATGGTGACTCCGCCGGAAGCGTCCGTATAAGCCGAAGCGGTATATCCCGCGGTAAATGTATTTGAACCTTCCATATAAATGTAAACGCCTTCCAGCGGCACGGATGAATCATCAACATAAATGTAAACAGCCGCGTCATTTACAGCCGCATCCTGTGTCATCTCAAAATCCACGCCTGTTTCCGAAAGGCCCCCGGATGCGAATGTAATTCCTTTCGGCCCGTCAGAGTCGTATCCGCTTTCCAGCGCGTTCACAACAAAATATCCCGTGCCCACGCTCAATGAGTACTGCCCGTATATATCCGTATAAGCCTCAACAACAGGACCGGATTCGGGAATTGCTCTGACCAAAACTCCATCCATTCCGAAACCGGAATAATTCACGCTTCCTGAAATTTCGTTTGCCGCGCTTGTCATTGTGAAATCTCTTACTGCCGAGCTGCCTCCGCTCAAAGATACAAACTTGGACGGCGGAGCTATGAAACCTGTTTTGGAGACAGCTGCGTCCCAGTCCCCGTCAGGCAGAAGAATCGTATACGACCCTGATTCATTGGTATACACATCGTAATAATTTGAAGCATTGCCGTTTTCAGATACCCTGACCCTTGCGCTGTTTATTGCCTGCGCGCTCTCATTCATCACGCTGCCGCTCAGAGTGTTCATATTTTTTGCCATAAACAGATCTCCCGCATCCGTGTCATACGAACTCACGGATACAGCCGCGGTCATCTGTTTATAGCCGGTCTTGTCAAATACCAGGTTCCAGATATCAGGCGAATTCACGTAAACAATAAATTGTCCCCCGGACAGGCTCACGGCATCCGATGAATGCGCCCCAAAAACCGCGTTTATATCCACTCCTTCCAGAGGATTTGAAGTGCCCTCCTCCAGAATACGTCCGGTTATGGAATAAAGGCTCTTTGACAGGGTGAAAGTAAAGTTATGGTCCCCTGTCCCGACAACTGAGCGCGAAAAAACTTCTGTGTCGTATCCTTCTTTCCTGATCGTAAAATTATAATCACCGGGCGGCAGGTAAAAACTCATCCCGGTATCCCCTGTTGTGTAAGGAAAAAGGTTCACATTCCCGCCTGACGCTGTTTCTACATACATCATTGTTCTCGGCACGCTCTCAATACCCAAGGGCCCGTTTGTATTTATGGAGACATTTATATGCGCTTCGCTTTCCGTATTATGAAAAATACGCTTGGCGCTCGAAGCGCCTTTGCCTGTTGAGTCTATGGCAATAACATACCAGCTGTAGGAAGCATCGCCGAGCGCTATGTTGGAAGGCACTGAAACAGAAGTTCCTGTTGTTTCAGTGCTCCATACAGGAAGATTCCCGCTTCCCGCGAAAGATTCATCGCTTGCGGTTTCAGACTTCATAAGATGAACCTCATAACTGTTTGCGTTTAAAGCAGCATCCCATTCAAGCACAACAGGCCGGGCTGTTATGGTTACCCCGTCTGCCGGCGACACCAGAGACGGAGGCGAAGCCGCTGAAACAGGAGTTACTGTAAATGTCCTCATTGATATATATGATTCAGACAATATGGCAGGGCTGCCGCTGTAATTATGCAGAACCACCCAGGTATATGTTTTGCCGGCCGTAAGCTTCGGCGGGGTTATGCGGTCATAATATCCCATAGGATCCGGCGTCCCGTAAGCAATGCTTGTCTGATTGGTATTCGCCGCCCAAATGGGATCCGCGGTCATATCAATCGTACCGCCGAATAAATCAATTTCAATTTCCGCGTCAAAAACCGCGACAGTATAAAACGGCACTCCGGATGTAGGATTCCACGAAAAGACCGGGTTCAGGCTGTCTACAGCCTCATCGTTTTCCGGAGATATTAATACAGGAGAGGTCTCTTTCTCTATATACAGTTTAAACTCCGCGGACCACGACCCGTCCGTTGTATCGGAAACCCTGCAGTAATAGACACCGCCTGTCATACCGACAGAAGACGGCGTAAAAACAGCTTCGCCGGACGCTGTCTGGGAAAAATCCTGCACATAATCATTCGGAGCGGCTCCGTATATTATTTCACACGCGGGCGCGTATACGCCGCCTGCCCCGTCATCCCAGTTAACAGTTATCGTATCATCCGTTTTTTCAAGAAGTTTCGGATATACAGTCACCCTCGGGGCCGCAAAAACCAATGCCGGGAGCAGCGCTAAAAACGTTATAAACAATAATATTTTTTTCATATTTCCTCCATTAATCAGAAATTATATGAAACAGCAGCCTTTGCAAAAGGCATAGGCAGCGCCAGAAGCACAAATTCGGTCTCAAACTGTTTTGTCCACGGCACTACAAAACCCATAGACAAAAGCGGTATGGGGAAATTCTCGGTAAAATTTTCGGTAGTCAGAGTATCCGGGTCCGTAAAATCAAACTTCTCCGATGAAAAGATAACTCCAACCCCCAGCTGAAACACATCGAAATTAAATCCAAGCCTTACTGAATCGGTCATTTCAAGCTCCATAAGCCCGTCCTCAAAATCAAAAGAAAACGGCTCTAGATACCGGACATAATTAAGAGCCAGTATAACTCCCGGATTCCACGAAAAACCTAGCCTTATATACGAAGGAATATTTATATTAATCTGTTTGTTAAGCTCGTCGTAACTTCCCGCTTCTGTCTGGGTTATATCTCCGGGATCAAGAGTCTCCGGAAAGGTGTGATAATTAACATCTATTCCCCCCGCATAAGCGAATTTGGGCCCTATAACAGCGTCAAAACCCGCCTCAAATACCCTGTCTTCGGTCTGAAAAGCCGCGCCTAATTTAAAACCCCATCCCTCCGCGGAATATCCGCCCGCAGCCTCCTGGTACAGGCTGTTTGACGCGGATGTATTGAATTCATAAGTGCTGCCCATAAAATCTATTGACCCGTCCGGATCCGCATAAGCGTTAAGATTAAGCGTGGATTCATATCTCTCAACCGCGATTCCCACGCCTATATTCTCGGTTACCCTTGCCCCAAAAGCAGCTGTTGTGACAATATTTTTCACATCCAAAAGAGCGGACACGCTTCCCTTTATCCTTGCCGCGGCATCAAGTGTCGGGTCATCGGTGTCATATACATTTATAAGCGTTTCCATACCATTCATAAGAAGATTAAAATCTATGCTGAGTTTTTCCTCCCGCGCAATGCCGGCAGCCATTTTCTTTCCCGCGAACGGCATGACCGCTTCAAGCCCCATTATCCCGCTTCCCTGCCCGATAAAAGCGTCTATACTTTCCACTTCCGGCGATACGCCGGGCGCGAATATAAAATCCGAAAAAGCGTCCTCAAGCGCTTCATTTACAATATCAGTCAGGCTCTCGCCCGCAAAAGTCTCAACCATATCCGAATCCAGTCCGATTCTCACGGGATTCCCTGAAATCACCGCAAAACCGCCTCTTAAAAAAGCAAGCCCTGCCGGGTTATAAGATGAAATACTCTGCCGCCTGTCAAGAGTTGAAACCGTGCCGCCGTTTCTAAGCGCGTCCCCTCTTGCGCCGTAAAGCGCGTCCGAATTCACGGAAAAATTCATATTCATGCTTCCTCCGTTAAATTCATTTATAATTATTTCAGTTTCGGAAAAAACAGGAACCGCTGACAGAAAAAGTATCTGAAACCCCAAGAGGATTTTTTTCATATTGCCTCCACAATTATATTTTTGAGTGTATATGATATAAATATATTATACTTTGAAGAAAGGGAAATGTCAAAGACTGAAAAAGGGGG
>CAYTNY010000087.1:0-9272 GCA_964439215.1 uncultured Spirochaetia bacterium | reverse complement strand
CTTTCGGCCTGTTACATACTCTTGGAGGGGGTTAAGCAGCGGCTGAACACTGTATGATATAATTTGACGATTAAACAGGAAATGGGCTGTATTTTGATATCGTTCCGGATGTTTCAGGTATTACAATTCATTTTACATTTCGGCGCGGGAATAAACAGTTCAAGGTTTAAAGATCATACAAGTCAAAAAAAACAATAAATTTCCAAACAGTAAATTTTTTTTGTTTACCCTTTGGAACCCGGAACTCCCCCCCGGGCTTAAACCGGCCTAAAATAATTTTTTATTGCGTAAATTCCAACTCTCATGTAAAATGTTTTTACGTTAAACAAGGAGACTCTATATGGCAGCAACAATCAAAGATGTCGCAAGACTTGCAGGTGTTTCACACACAACAGTTTCAATGGTAATACACAAAGACAAGAGAATAACTTCTGCAACAAAGGAAAAAGTTGAAAAAGCGATAAAAAAACTCAACTACCACCCCAATTATATGGCACGGAGTCTGGTGCGGGGAAAAAGCAATTCTGTTGCGGTTGTTGCAACATATTTTTCTTCCATGTTTGAAGTTAATTTCCTGAAAGGCCTTGAATCAGGAAGTTCAGACAATCCTTACAACATAAATCAGTACTCAACACGCGGCCGGGCAGAATCCAAACAGGAAATCCTGCAGAGCCTGCTTTACGGAAAAATGGCGGATGCTGTAATAATTCTGAGCATACGCCCGGATGATAATCTGATGGAGGAATACCGGAAATCAGACATACCTGTAATCCTCATAGAAGAACGCGCACCCGGCGCTTCTACCATAATGAGCGACAACTATAAAGGCGCCTATGACGCCGCCTCCTATCTTGCGGATAAAGGCAAAAGAAACATCGCTCTTATTGCGGGATCCGGAGAAGAAGAACAGGGCCTGTCCCCCGCAGAAAGAAAAAGAGGCTTTGTTGCCGCTCTGCACGATAAAAAAATAGATGTCAGAAATGATCTTTTTTACGCGGTAAAAAACTACATCTTTGAGGACGGCGTAAACGCCGTGAAGCAGTTTCTGAGATCTTCTCATAAACCTGACGCTGTATTCTGCGCCGCAGGCGACCTCGTTGCGCTAGGTGCAATAAAAGAAGCTGAAAATGAAGGATTTAAAGTACCCGACGATATCCCTGTCATAGGCTATGATGATATAGAATTCGCGCCTTTTTTCAAGCCCCCGCTTACAACAGTAAAACAACCGGTATTTGAAATGGGAAAACGCGCATTTAACATTGCGGTTGATTTAATAAAAAACCCGTCTTCCGGGCCTGTTGAGATTATTTTTGATACAGAATTAATAATACGGGAGTCCGCATAAACAAAATTATATTATTATAATACCCGGCGCCCCTGCTTCGTACCCCGTGCGGCTCTGCCGGTCAGTCCCCGCCGCCCATAAAATCCAGCAGTTCCGCGGTTATCAGTCTTTTATACACTTGTCCGTATTCCTGTTTGTTTTCCCATATAGCCTCATCAATTATATCTTTTAATTTATCATTTTCACTGTCCACAAACTCTATCTGAATATCCGCGCCGGTTTTATATGTGGTTATCAGACCGGCACCCTGCAGTTTTTCGCATGTATCCTTAACTTTATTTATCGGAACCTTAAGAATCTCTGAAATTCTGGCCGCGCTTATCTTTCCCTGATGTCTGTGTTTTTTGTAGCAAATCACTCCGAGCGCTTCTCTGCTTGAAAAAATTTCCTTTAAAACATCTTTTTCCAAATCCCCCATAATATCACCGCCTTTCATAAATAAGTATACATAATACATTACTTTTTGTCAATTTTTTTGGCAGTTTTTTTGTTTTAACCGCTCCCTGCTTTTTTTGTAAGCCCCCGCTTATATACTGAGAATTTACTTTTTGTTTAATTTTTCAATCAGTTCATTATAAAGTTTAATCCCGTTTTCATGCACTTTTTTGGGAACTGATTCAACATACCTTATTTTAGCTGATATTATATCAAAAACAAGTTCATCAAGAGTCATTTCCGGATCATTCCGCCAGATTGTTCTTATTCTTGCGGCGCCTTTATGTGTCCTTCCTTCCTCAATATAATCCGCCGCAAATAAAGCCTTTGCCGTATTATTCATTTTCTTCTTCCCTGTTGTATGGTATTTTACGGCATTTATTATTTCCCTGTCTTTTATTCCAAATTCTTTTTCCGTTATTTTTGCCGCAATAAACCCATGCAAAAGCACATCAAGATCGGGATTATCCGGTTTTTTTATCTTATACCTGCGCATATACTGCACTTTTTTTGAATCCGAAAAATCCTTTGCGATATCATGCAGAATTCCGGCAAGAATTATTTTTCTTTTATCAAGTTTGTAACGGCAGGCAATTTCCGCTCCCAATGCGCAGGATCCCATAATATGTGCAAAAGTTCCGGCGCTTACATTTTTTCTGACCGCTTTTAAAATATCCGCGGGTATAACTTTTTCAATACAGTCAGGCACATTTTCATCCGTGATTTTTAACTATTATAAAAGCAATAAATATAACAGGCACTGACAAAAGCAAAAGCCTTATCATTAATTTTCTTGCCCTCTGAGAAAGCCCAAGGGATCTCATCTTGTATTCATGGTAGCTCATATCAATCTTTTTTTCTTTATTTTTTTTCTTTCCCACTTTTTTTCTCCGTTTTAATTTTAATTTTTTCTTAATTGTAATTGTAACAGAAGTTCTGTTTTTTATCAACTAAAAGTGAATTATTCCTGAAGCGTCGTAAATACAACTCCCCGCATAAGTTTTCTCTGAAATATAACAAATATAAGAATCGTCGGCGCCATTGATATTGCGACAGCGGCCATAACAACATTCCAGGGATAGCCTTCTTCTATTATCTTATAAATGCCGAGCATCATTGTATACATATCCGGTTCATTCACAACGATCAGCGGCCAGAAAAAAGAGTTCCATATCGTAACAAAATTCAAAACAGCAAGCACGCCTATTATACCGGAAGTAATCGGCATTATTATTCTAAAGAAAATTGATGTCTCGGAAGAGCCGTCCACTCTTGCTGCTTCAATAAAATCATCCGGAAGCTTGTCAAAGTAACTTTTAAGTATGAAGATATTAAAAGCATTCGCAAGACCGGGCAGAATAAGCGCCCAGTAAGTACTCACCAGATTCAATTCAAACAGATCCAGAACAGAAAAATCCCTCATAAAAAGATAAAGCGGAATGGCGATTGTCTCAAAAGGAATCATTATGGTGGAAAGAAACAGTATCATAATAACGCCTGTCAAAGGCGGTTTGAGTTTTGAAAGCGAAAAGGCCGCCATTGCGCTTATTACTATCTGCCCCGCAACAACACACCCCGCCACTATAAGACTGTTCAGAAAATACCGGATAAACGGAGCGGTTTCCCAGGCCTGTCTGAAATACTTTGTTTCAAAAGATAAGTTCCCGAGCACGGCGCCCAGCGGTTCAAATACGTATTCAACAGGCATCATCGCCGATATGATCATCCATATAAAAGGAATGGATGTAAGCAGCGCTCCTAAAACAACAACTGCTCCCCAAAGAGTATGTATCATCCTTACTCCCGGATCCTTCATTTCAAATGAAGGAAAAAGCAGGTTCTGTTCTTCCCGGTAAACTGTTTTCTTTTTTATGCCGCCGGGTTTTCTTTTATTTTTGCGTTTCATTCAAGAATAACCTCTTTTTTATTTTTTCTTCTCAGCGCTTCTTTTTTCTTTTTCCTTTCCTCCACACCCGCATGGACCCTTGATACCGCCATTTTTGACATAGTAATTGAAATAAGTATAAACAAAAAGAACACGGCAACACCCGAAGCATATCCTATATCCATATATAAAAACGCCTTTTTATATATATATGTCGCAATAACTTCAGAAGAACCCGCGGGGCCGCCGTTCGTCATTATATAAACTTCGGTAAAAACCTGCATGCCGTTTATTATCTGTATGAAAACAACCGCAAGCATAACAGGAAAAACCGCGGGCAGCACTATTGTTCTTATCTTTTTCCCGACGCCGGCGCCGAGTATGGCCGCATCCTCAAAAAGAACTTTTGGAATATTCTGCATTGCCGCCATATATATGAGCATGGCCCAGCCGGTATTCTTCCAGATAAATACAACAGCTATGGAAATCAAAACAAGTTTAGGATCCGTGAGCCAGCCTATTGTCACGGGCTCCGCCGTAAAAAGAGACAACACACCGTTTATAAGGCCAAATCCCTGATTATACATCCACTTCCACAGTATTGCGGCAGGCACCGCAGGCGTAAGGAATGGTATAAAATACATCATCTTCACCCAGAATGACATTCTTCTCATTTCAAAAACATAAAGGGCAAGAAAAAACGGTATCCATACCCCGAATACAATTACAATCAGGGAAAGCACCGCCGAATTTTTAAACGCGCTCCAGAACTCCCTGTCCGCCGCAATGGCCCTGAAATTTTCAAAACCAACATACACCGCTTCATTAATATTAATGTATTCCTGCAGACTGATCGTAAAAGTTTTGAATATCGGCATCCAGGAAAACAAAAAGAATAACAATACCGCGGGCAAAAGGAGTTCCATTCCAAAAAACTTCTTTTTTAATCTGTAAAAAACAAGTTTTTTCCTTTCTTCTTCCTTCAGTTCGGGAAGAGGCAGCTGCTCTCTTTTATATTTCCCCGGAGTTCTTGGTTCGCCAAAACGCCGAAAACGGAAGGATTTCCTCAGTTTCTGTGTATCCGTCAGAGATCCGGGAAGTTTAACCGTATTTTCACCTGTTCCTTTCAGCAGGTCACCCGCATCATCCACTTTAAAGACCGGTTCTCTTTCAGGTTTTTTTTCTTTTTTTTCGGGTATTTTTACCGTCTGCTCCTGTTCGGTGGTCTTTAATTTTATAAGCGGAAGAACTGCTTCGTCAGAATCAGCGGAAGATATCTCTTCTTCAACCAGCCCTTTTATGGCATTATCCGATATTTCATTACTGAGCCTTTTGAAAATCTCACTCATAGTTTCTTTCCCTCATAAGTTTATCAAACTCAAACAATAATTTTTCAATGTTTATGTTTTCTTCTATAAATATTTTCTCCAGCACATATTTATTAAAATCCTCTTTTATCATGGGCCAGGCATAAAGCGGCGGCTCCGACTGCGCATACCTGATAAGCCCTTTTACATTCTTAAACTCCTGCATATTAATAAGATTTGTCGCCGCGGAAAAATCACCCGGAAAAATAATCATATCAAGCTCTTTCATTCTGTTATACTTCCAAAGCTGCCTTATGGGATTAAGAACATGCCGGATATACTGCCACGCCATGTCTTTTTTTTCTGTGGAAATACCGCTGTTCACAATGAATGCCGTCCCCCCCGAATGCCAGGCTTTTATGCCCTCGGGCCCGGCAGGAAGCGGGATTATTTCAACCTTTTCCAGATCCAGTCCGTATCTTCTTGCCATAACCGGAAGCTGTTTCGCTACCCCGGGCATCATTGCTGTTTTACCGCAGGAAAAAAGCTGTTCCGCATCGCTTTGGCGTATTATATTCTGGGGCGGCATCGCGTTATGCTTCCATTTAAGCGAATGCCAGAACTTCAGAGCTTTGGCAACAGCCGGGTTGGTTAAAACAATATTTTCTCCGGAATAAACATCTCCGCCCGCCTGCCATATAAAATCCACAAAATAGAACATATCCGGCGGAAGAACAATACTGCTTATCCCGTCATCCTTCCCGTTTATTATTCTGCTTATCTTTATCAGATCATCCCAGTTTTCCGGATTTTTCGTAATTCCGTATTCTTTAAAAACGTCCTTCCTTATAAAAAGAGTTGTGAAAAAAGAATCATTGGGGATTGCAAATATTTTTCCGTCAATCGTCACCGAATTCCACATAACCGCGGGAAGATGATCTTTCTGAATCCATTGTTCAGCCTTTGAATTTAAATCCGCAAGAAATCCGTGCCTGGCCATTGCCGGCACCGCAGTTATGGGTATACTTACCACGTCCGGCCCCTTGCCCGACGCCATCACGCTTACAAACTCCTGAGGCTTATACTCCCTGCTGATCCCTCTTATTCTTATATTGGGATGCCTCACCTGGAAATTCCTCACATTTTCGTTCCATAATTTACGGTACTGTTCTTCCGCTTCAGACGGCATATTCCAGACAGTAAGTTCTGCCGCCCCCGCGGCCGCCGGAACCGCGCCGGTTCCCGCAAATACAAAAAACATCACTGCCCAAAAACATTTTTTTATTTTTCTCATATTTTTTCCGTAAGTTTTATTATTTTTTTCACCGCATCCGCCGGCCCTGAAGCTTTTACCACGCCTTTAATTTCATAAGTATCAATTCCCGCAACAGGTTTTCCGTGTTTAAGTCCGAAAGCAATTTCAGAAAGCGTTCCTTCCTTTCCGTCAATCGCGATCAGGCCTTCGGCGGCATTTACTATTATAACATTTCTTGCCTCGCCCATTCCGGTGGGAATGGCAATATCAACATATTTATTGGCCTTTTTTGATGTCTTTTCGGGCAGTATCCCTATTGTTGACCCCCCCGCCTTTTTCGCTCCTTTGCAGACAGCTTCCATAACGCCTCCAAGGCCACCGCAGACTACCACCGCCTTATTTACGGCCAGAAGCCTGCCTGTTTCTTCGGCGGTCTTATAAGTTTTTTTATTCACCATATTTCCGCCTATAACACCTATTATTTTCAATCAGTTGTCCCTCTTAATCTTTTCCTGCGCCAGACCGGCCCAATAAGTGCCGGGCCTTTTTTCCGCTGTGTTTTTCAGTAACTCTTTAAATTTTTCTTCATTGCCTTTTTCTTTATAAATTTCCGCAAGCCGTATGCGCGTGTCATAATATGTAATTGCACTTTCGTCCATTTTTTCCCAGTCGCCGGCCGCGGCTTCATAATTTCCCTGCTGCGCATAAACATATCCGCGGCCGCTTAAGCCTTCCTGATTAAGATTATGTTTGGGGAATTTTTCCAGAAATAAATTATAATACTCCAAAGCTTCACTGTAACTTTCTTTGTTGTAATAAGCATCCGCAGCGCCTAAGTATGCAATGGCGGCCGTTTTTGTCCTTTCATAGGTCTGTATGATCTGCATATACGTTTCAAGCGCGCTTTCATATTTTTCTTCTTTTGAAGAAAACATCCCATATCTTGAGGCCTCAGAAGAGTCAATTACGGGCCGGGTCACGATCATATCGGCCCTGGCAAGCATCTGTGCGGCTTTAATTTCTTTTTCTTTGGCGCTGTTTATAAACATAGGAACAGCAACCGCCGCAACAACAACCGCAACTATAATAATAATAACATTTTCAGTCTTACGCCTTGAATAATCTATTATTTTTTCAACAATCTCCCGGAATTCATTCTTTTTTATAAGTTTTCTTGCGTCTTTATGTTTTAATTTCGTCATGTTTCTTCTCCTTTTGGCTTTTTTATTATTTCAGGTATATCGTCGCGCCTATGTCCGCGCTCAAAAAAGTATTAAGGTCCCCTGTTCCGCCCGCAAGTGCAACATGGTGGTACAATATCTCTATATTTGCGGCAAACATATCTCCGATGGGATAATTTGCTCCGATTCCCGCCAGAAAACCAATTGCTGTTTCAGATGCATGTTCCGCGTTATACTGGTCAACCTGTCTGGAATACTCCATCACATACATACCGAGACCTGCCTTAAGATACGGCCATATAAAAAGATCAGGCATATAAGGCTGCCAGGCGCCGTGAACATCAAATATAGTTGCCGTAAAAGGTCCCGGGGCATCCTCATGAACATAAGGCATGCTTGCATAATGCAGGCCGCCTCCCACTGAAAATTCCATATCCAGTCCTTTTCTCCCGGATACGCCCGCGTTAAAAAGCGGATTTACATACTCTCCGAATTCTCCCAGCGGATACGAGAGCCCGCCTTTTACGCTTACAATCCAGTAATCAATATCATAAGCGCTTTCCTGTCCTCTTACTGCCTGAGGCGCGGCATATACGGCTGCGGCAACCAACAGCATTGTAAAAATCACTAAAATCCTTTTCATAATGTCCCTCCGTTTATTTTCATTATTTCCGGCATTTTTTATTATGTGCTTTTCCTAATCAAAAAACCTTTTTTTTCAAGCAGTTCTTCCGAATTCTTTATAATACGCGCTATGCCGGAATCTTTGAGTCCCGCACTCCTGAGAACTCTGCGGCGCTGCGCTTTATCCGCCATATTTTGCGGTGTATGTGTATCTGTATTAAAGATCAGTTTTGCTCCTGCCGCCATTGCTGTCTTTGCCACATGAGCATTTGTAACATTATGCCCGTTCCTTGCGGTTATTTCAAGGTACACTCCGTTTTTCGCGGCAAGCCGCGCTTCCGCCGGTGTTATTCGCCCCGGATGCGCGAGTATATCAGCCTTTGCTTTTATAGCCGCAAGATTTGACCCGGGTTCAACGGGTTCTGTTACTGTTTCACCGTGAAATACTATTATTTCCGCTCCAAGCTTTCTCGCCTTTCGGACCATCTTTGCCGCAAGAACCGGCGGTATATGCGTCAGTTCAACACCTGCCGCGCATATTATATCCTGATACGCGGCGTTCATGTCTCTGCATGCATTTTTAAGGGATTTAATAACAGTTTCCAGGTTTGAACTGTCCGCATGATCAGTCAGTCCAATTGCTCTGTATCCTTTTTTTCTTGCTCTCTGGATCAATTCCGACGGAAGCAGTTCACCGTCAGAATGAATGGTATGTGTGTGCAGGTCAATCAAAATTCCACCTTCAGTAAAAAACTGTTTTTGTTTTCCCGAAATCTTTTTTTTATCCACAAATCATTCCCGCCGAAAAACCGCCGGGCTGCTTCGTCTGTAACAATGTGTCCGCATACGCGGACACTGCGGCCGCGGACATGCGTACAATTAAATCCGCGCACACGTTAATACATAAACATCTTTTTTTCTCTTTTGCCTGTTTAATAGCACACGCTGCTTTTTCCCGGCGCGGAATTCTGCTGTTTTGCGTTCGCTTCATGCCCAAACTGTTTTTGGCGCCCCCGGCATGAATCGAACATGCGACGCAAGGTTTAGGAAACCCACGCTCTATCCACTGAGCTACGGGGGCGCTTTTTTTCCGGCTTTACTTATCTCCATATCAATAGAAAGTATTATATATACTTAATCCTTAATTTTCAACACTAATTTCACCGAAACACCGCCGGTATAGATTGCAAGTTTTATTGCAACACTTCCTAGAATCAAATTCCTTTTTTTTGCACATACC
>CAYTNY010000086.1:0-9343 GCA_964439215.1 uncultured Spirochaetia bacterium | reverse complement strand
TCTATAAAATCCCCCTGCCCCCTTTTAAAAAAGGGGGTAAAAGATCGCCTGTAACATACTCTATCCTTCCCCGTAGAGATGGAGGGTATACTAATTCGCTCTACCTCGACGAGCAAAGAATGAATGCCTGCATGCTTTGCCGGTACTTACTTTAAATATAATCAAAAAAAATACCGAAAAAGAATCAGAGTGAGTTATAGTTCGGTGCATTTCGGATGTTTCGGGTGCTGCAATTCATTTGCAATTCAGCCCTGTATTGAAATTCATATTTCCCGCTTGACACAGTTTCCGGAGTGAATTATAGTTAATGCGTTATTATACTGCTTAAAGAGGTTAATTATGCCGTTTTTTTCCTATAACAACAAAGCTGTTTTTTATAAAGTAAAGGGCCGGGGAGCGCCGCTTTTCCTGCTGCACGGCAACACATTGTCGTCAAAAATATATGACGGGCATGTAAAATTTTATTCAAAATATTTCAAGGTTATTGTTTTTGATTTTCCGGGCCATGGTTCATCACAGAAAACAGATTCCTTTCATCCGGATTATTGGGCAGATAACGCCAAAGTCGCTGTCGGCATAGCGAATATTCTCGGATTAAACAGGGTAAACGTAATAGGCGCGGGCGGCGGCGCGCTCACAGCGCTGAATATGGCGCTTTATGAACCTGCCCTGATAAACAAAATAATAGCGGACAGTTTTTATATTACCCCCCTTGCCGAAAAAGAACTGGCAGGCATAAAACAGGAAAGAGCCGCTATGAAAAAAAATTTTACAATGGCTGCCGCAATGTTCATGCTGCACGGCTTCAAATGGAAACACGTTCTTGATGCAGACACCCGTATGCTTGAAAACTTTGTGAAAAAAAACAAGAGTTATTTCCCCAAAAAACTCTCAGAGATAAAATCAGAAGTCCTGCTGACCGGCTCCGTCCTTGATGCTTCTGTTGAAAACATGAAAGAAAATCTGGAGGCAATATCCCGGGAGATTCCAAATTCAGAAATCTATCTGTTTGATGAAGGCGCATATCCTTCTGTACTCACCAATAAATATGAATTCAGAAGGCTTTCGCTTGATTTTTTCGGCCTTACAGGCGCAGCCCGCTCCTGCCGCGCCAAAAAATGATTCCTAAAGTGTAAATACTTTTTCTTTTAATTTGCATGCTGTTTTTTTTCTTCCTCTAAAAACCTTTTCAAAACATCCAGATCATCTTCTTTCAGCGCTATAAAACTCATCCCTGTTTCAAACTTATCATCAGCGGGCCTGTTCCACTGAACTTCACAGAATGCTTTTATGCTTGTCTCGGAATCCGGCATTGGTATTTCAACTCTCACTACATTTCCCTGTGTTATTCTATGCGGAATAACAACACAAATACCGCCCTTTGAGATATTCCTTGTTGAGGCTGATTCAAATTCATAATTTGTATTTTCCGCCCCGATCAGTTTGTATTTTATGTTATTGCTAAACTCTCTTCTTTGCTCTTGTCTTTTATCATTATTACTGTTTTTCTGCAGCATTTACCGCCTCCGTAAAATATAATTATTTACTTAATTTGCAGCAATTTTCATACCATTGACGCGGCAATGATAATTAAGGAAGAAAACAGAATTATACAGTTCTTGTATTGTCTCTATTCGGACACTTTTTTTCTTTTTGTCCTTACAGGGACAAAATCAGTGATTTTATGCTTTTCTATTTTATTCATCAAAACCTTTCTTGAAATACCCAGCATATCCGCGGCATGAGTCTGATTTCCTTTTGATTTTATAAGAGCATTAATTATTGCTTTTTTCTCCATGTCGTACAGGGGCATATTTACAGAAATAAGATCCTCATCATTGTCATCGCTCCCCGGATCCACTCCCACATAACTGAAATTCAGATCATCAGGTTTTATTGTTTTTTCTCCTGAAGTTACCACTCCTTCTTCTATTACATTTCTAAGCTCCCGTATATTTCCGGGCCATTTATACTCAATAAGCATTTCCATTGCGTCATCGGATAATTCTTTCTCAGCTATGCTGTTTTTCAGGCATATTTCTTTCAGAAACTGCATGGCTAAAAGCGGTATATCCGCTTTTCTTTCCCTCAGAGGCGGCAGATGAACCGAGATTACATTCAGCCTGTAATAAAGATCCTCCCTGAAAGCTCCTGTTTTCAAGTCATTTTTCAAATCAGAATTTGTCGCGCTGATAATTCTCACATTTACAGATTTCAGCTTATTGCCGCCCAAAGGCTCCACCTGCATATTCTCTATAACCCTGAGAAGTTTAACCTGCACCTTATGCGTTATATTTCCTATTTCGTCAAGAAAGACGGTTCCATTATCCGCTGCTTCAAATTTTCCGGGCTTGGAAGTATATGCGCCGGTAAACGCGCCTTTCACATAACCAAAAAGCTCCGACTCCTGCAGGCCTTCGGGTATTGCCGCAAGGTTTATGGAGACCATCTTGTTCTCTCTTCGCCGGGAAAGATTATGTATTGCTTTGGCTACCATTTCCTTCCCTGTCCCTGACTCTCCTGTTATGAGAACCGTTGAATCCGTTTTTGCGATATTTTCAATCTTATAAAAAACATTTTTCATTTTTTTTGACTTGCCTATCATATTTTCAAATACGTTTTTTCCTTCCAGCTGCCCTTTTAAAAGCGCAACATCATCGCGCAGTTCAATTTTCTCAAATATCTTGGCTATTGTTATTTTTAATTCTTCAAAATTCAGAGGTTTCTGAAGATAGTTTTCCACGCCTGATTTCATGGCCTGAACCGCAGACTCTATATTGCCGTAGGCGGTCATTATAATCACAACGGCTTTTTTATCAATTTCCCTGATCTTCCCGTAAAGCTCCATGCCGTCCATTTCAGGCATTTTCAGATCAAGCAGTATGACCCCCGGCTCCGTCTTTTCAACGGCCTCAAGCGCCTTCACCGGCGAAGATTCCGAGAAAACAGTATATCCGTCCTCTTCCAAAATAGCTTTAAGCACTCTCAGCGCTGATTTATTGTCATCCACAATCAGTATTTTTTTTATTTTTTTCATGATTCAGCATCCCTTTTTTCCACCGGCAGTTTCAGAACAAAAGAACTGCCTTTGTCTTTTGTATTTTTTATATATATTTCGCCTCCGTGCCTGCGCATTATTGTCCTTGATATTGACAGCCCTATGCCGAGCCCTTCTTTTTTCGTGGTGTAAAAAGGGTTAAACACACGCTCTGAATCCTCTTCCGGCACCCCTCTGCCGTTGTCCCTTACTTCCACCATGACCCAGGAAGAATCTGATGATATTACAACTTCAGCTTCAGGCTTTCCGCCGCCGTCATGCGCCTCTTTTGCATTGTTTAATAGATTCACAAGCACCTGCCTCATCTGTTCCTGGTCCATATAAACTTCAGGAATACCGCTGTTTCGCACTTTTATATTTATTGTATTTTCAAAATTATGCTTTACAAGCATAACAACGCCTGTCACAAAAGAATGAACATCCTGTTTTTTCAGCCGCAGTTTTACTCCTCTGGAAAAACTCATAAATTCATTCAGATGCTTCTCCAGGCGGTTTATTTCGTCTATTACTATCTGTGTAAACTCTTTTATGTCTTCATTGCCCCCGTATTTCTCATTTAAGTACTGGTTTGCGCCTTTTATTGAATTTAAAGGGTTCTTGATCTCGTGGGCCACCGCGGCAACCATGGCTTCTTTGCCTTCAATTGTTTCTTCTTCTGTATTTGTTTTTTTATTTCTTCGGTCCGTTTTCCTGATATATTTTCTGTGCATAATAAAAAACACAATAACATAAGAAAGAATCAGGCACATCATCAGAAAAACAGGAAAAACTTCCCTGATTCCCCAAACAAAATAAACAACACCTGTATATACCACGCTTATCAACGCAAGCAAAATCAGAACAATCCGCATTATATCGTGCCTTTTCTTCAAAAACATCTTTTACCCCTTTACAAGCTCCAGCATATCCTTCACTGCCTTTTCAAACCCCGTAAAAACCGCTCTTGATATTATGCTGTGCCCCGTATTCAGATCTTCTATCCCCGGTATCCGCGCAATCCGCCGCGTATTCGCGTAATTCAGGCCGTGCCCCGCATTTATTCTAAGCCCCATTCCCCGCGCCGCATCAACGGCATTTTTTATTTTCTTGAGCTCTTCCCCGGTCTTTTTCCCGCTGCCGGCATTCGCGTAGCTTCCGGTATGTATTTCTATAAACTGCACGCCTGTTTTTGCCGCCGCTTTTATCTGTTTTTCCTCCGGGTCAATGAAAAGACTGACCGCAATTCCTTTTTTCTTCAGGCGGGCGGCTGTTTTTTCTATTATTTTTATATTCTTCACGACATCGAGCCCGCCTTCCGTTGTAAGCTCTTTCCGTTTTTCCGGAACCAGTGTCGCCTCATCAGGAATTATTTTAAGCGCATATTTTATTATTTCTTCGTTTACCGCCATCTCCAGATTCAATTTTTTTTTCACTGTTTTTCTCAGCAAGAGTACGTCTTTATCCTGTATATGCCTGCGGTCTTCGCGCAGATGCACGGTAATCCCCGCTGCTCCTGCTTTTTCAGCAATACGCGCCGCTTTTATAACATCCGGTTCGTCTTCACCCCGCGCCTGCCGCAGCGTGGCTATATGGTCAATATTAACGCAAAGCTCAGCCATTGTTTTCCCCATCCGATGATGCGTCCTCTTCACCCGCATTGGAGCCTGAGCTCTTTTCTTCCTCTATTTTTGAAAACTCAAGTATAAACCTTGCCGGGGATACGTCCTTGACATACACCCCTCTTGGCAGGCCGCTTATTCTGGATGCCGTGACAAGATAAGTATTCATTCCCTCGCCGGCGTTTCTTATATCAATAATAACCCTGACTTTTCTGCGGTTGATCTTATTTATAACATCTCTTCTTCCCTCCAGCAGAATATCAACAGATGTCCTTATTCTGTTTTCCAGCCTCATATCAGACGGAAAGTTGCTGAGTTCAAGAGGCGCGCTGAAACTGACGGAAAGATTCTGCTCTTTCACGACATAAAACCACACAATAAAAGCCGCCAGAACGGCAAAAAGTTTATACTGCCATTTTTTTAAAAACAAATCACTTAGAAACTGCTTCATTTCATCACCTGTTTCCGTTTATTTTTTCCGTTTTATCGTATTTTCGGGGCATAAAGGGACAGTATTTCAAGCAGTGTTTCGCCGTCTATGTCCGGAGTGATTTTCCCCCCGATAGCAAGCGACATGCTTTTTCTCTCTTCAGATACAATAATGGTTATTGCGTCCGTTTCTTCAGAAATGCCTATCGCCGCCCTGTGCCTCATTCCGTAATTTTTATCTATATCCTCTTTCTGGGACAATGGAAGAATACATCCCGCAGCCGCGATTCTTCCTCCTCTTATTATAACAGCTCCGTCATGAAGCGGGGATTTGGGATTAAAAAGCGATATCAAAAGCTCTGAAGAAGTATCCGCATCCAGTTTTGTGCCTGTTTCAATAAAACTTCTTAAATTTACTTCTCTCTCAATCACTATAAGCGCCCCTGTTTTCTTTTTTGCCATTATCTCCGAGGATTCTCTCAGTTCCCTGTAAAGCTGAACATGCTCTTTAAAAATAAAACCAAATATACGGTTCTGCCCCAGCTCAACAAGCACACGCCTGAGTTCCGGCTGAAAAACAATTATAAACGCTATGATCCATACCGCTGACAGCCCGGTAAGCATCCAGGTCATTGCATGAAGATCAAGAAGTCTTGATATAATGACAAAAAACAGTATTATAGCGAGTCCCTTAAGCATCTGTATCGCTCTGGTTTCGTGAAGCAGAAGAAAAAGGTGATAAAGAATAAACGCGACAAAAATTATATCCACAATATCGTTCCATCTCATCCCCTGAAGAGTATAAATAACCGAATCAAGATATTCTTTCATTTTATACCGCCTCTTTAATGCTTTGCGGCCGCTTTACTGCATCGCACACCGCAGCAGTTTCTTTCATTTCGGATATATCGTGAATCCTGACAATATCCGCTCCGTTTAGTATTGATGCCGCAACAGCCGCGGCTGTTCCAAAGATCCTGTCCCCGGTTTTTTTTCCCAAAAGCGCTCCTATAAACGATTTCCTTGAAACCCCGGTCATAACGGGCCTGCCGATTTTTTTAAATTCCCGCAGCGACTTCAGTATCTCATAATTATCCTTTAATGTCTTCCCAAAACCTATTCCCGGATCTATTATTATTTTTTCTTCTTTTATCCCGCTTTTCAGCGCCTCTTTTATCCGTTTTTCAAAAAATTCCAGTATGTCAAATACAACTCCTTTATCCGAATACACAGGATTTTTCTGCATATTCCCGGGTTCGCCTTTAATATGCATCAGCACATACCCCGCGCCGTATTCCGCGGCGGTTTCAAACATATCCGGATCAAACAAGCCTCCTGATATATCGTTTATGATATCAGCACCCGCTTCAAGCGCTTCTTTTGCCGCCGCTGATTTATAAGTATCAACAGATATAATTCCTTCCGTTTTTTTTTCTTTCACCGCGGCGATAACCGGTTTTATCCTGGCAATTTCTTCTTTTTCATCAACCGCTTCAGCGCCCGGTCTTGTTGATTCCCCGCCTATATCAACTATATCCGCCCCTTTTTCAAATAACTCCGCGGCGCGCGCCGCTGCTTTGTCTTTTTCAAAAAACATACCGCCGTCCGAAAAAGAATCCGGCGTAACATTGACAACAGCCATTATACAGGTATTTTCAAACTCAATGCCGCTTTTCCCGATATGCAGCGTAAACACCGGAAATCATCCCCTTTTTCCTATAAGTTCAAGCGCTTCTTTTCTTGTTGTTTCATTTTTCCTGAACACACCGCGCACAGCTGAAGTAATCATTACCGATCCCGGTTTTTTTATACCCCGCATAGTCGTGCATAAATGCTCGGCCTCAACTATCACAAGTACACCCTTGGGGGACACTGCTTTCATAAGCGTATCCGCGACCCTGGATGTCAGCCTTTCCTGCAGCTGCAGCCGTTTTGCGTAAATTTCAACCACGCGCGCAAGTTTGCTCAGCCCCAGCAGCCTGTTCTTATCCGGTATATATGCTATATGAGCCTTGCCCAGAAAAGGAAGCAGATGATGTTCGCACACGGAATAGAACGGTATGTCTTTCAGTATGATCATTTCATCGTGTTCCTCTTCTCTGAAAATTTTTATAACCTCTTCAGGGCTGCGGCCTATACCCGCAAATATCTCGGCGTACATTGCGGCAACCCGGTCAGGCGTCTTCAAAAGCCCTTCTCTTGAGGGATCGTCGCCTATTGCCTCCAGAATAAGAGTTACTGCTTTTTTTATTTTTTCTTTATCCATTTTTCTTTCCGGTTTTTTTGGGTTTAGCTGTTACCTTCTTTTTTACTATTTTTCTTGTTTCTTCCACTATTTTTCTGTCTATTTTTACATTAAACATTTCTTCAAAAGAAGCGCCTTCAATAACCTCTTCTTTTAAAAGTTTTTCGGCTATTTTTTTGAGTATATTGCGGTTTTTCGTAAGTATTATCCTTGCCATCTCATGAGCATCGTCTATTATCCTTCTTATCTGCGTATCTATTTCCTTGGCTGTCTGCTCCGAATAATTCCTCTCCTTCATCAGGTCCTTCCCTATAAAAACTTCCTGCGAAGAGGATCCGAGGGTTACTGTTCCGAGTTCTTTTGTCATGCCGTACTTGCATACCATATCATGCGCAATAACAGTCACTCTCTCAATGTCATTGCTTGCGCCCGTGGAGATATCTCCGAAAATTAGTTCTTCCGCCACTCTTCCGCCGAGCATCACACATATATTATCCATCATTTCATCCCGTGTGGACAAGAATCTGTCCTCTTCAGGCAGCTGCAGGGTATAACCAAGCGCTCCGTACCCGCGCGGTATTATGGATATTTTATGCACAGGGTGCGTATTCGGAAGTATTTTCGCGATAAGCGCGTGTCCTGATTCGTGATAGGCGATTCTTTTTTTCTCGCTTTCATTTATGATTCTTGAACGTCTCTGCGGCCCCGCTATAACCCTGTCTATTGATTCTTCAAGTTCAGACATTGTAATCGTTTTCATATTTTTTCTTGCCGCAAGCAATGCCGCTTCATTTACAAGATTTTCCAGGTCAGCCCCGGAAAATCCGGAAGTCCTTTTGGCTATAACCGAAAGATCCACTGTTTCATCAAGTTTCACTCTTTTTGAATGAACCTCAAGAATTTTTTCCCTGCCTTTAAGGTCCGCCCGGTCAACAACAACCTGTCTGTCAAATCTTCCCGGACGCAGCAGTGCGGGATCAAGAACATCCGGCCTGTTTGTCGCGGCTATGATTATAACACCGCTGTTTGTTTCAAATCCGTCCATCTCAACAAGAAGCGCGTTTAATGTCTGTTCTCTTTCATCGTGCCCGCCGCCGAGGCCTGCGCCTCTCTGTCTGCCGACCGCATCAATTTCATCTATAAATATAATGCACGGAGCGTTCTTTTTTCCCTGTTCAAAAAGGTCCCTGACCCTGGATGCTCCCACACCCACGAACATTTCAACAAAATCAGAACCTGAAAGCGAAAAGAACGGAACCCCTGCCTCGCCTGCCACCGCACGCGCAAGAAGAGTTTTTCCGGATCCCGGCGGCCCGAGAAGAATAACGCCTTTGGGTATGCGTCCGCCGAGTTTCTGAAATTTTTTCGGATCCTTAAGGAATTCTATTATCTCTTCCAGTTCTTCTTTTGCCTCGTCAATTCCCGCAACATCGCCGAATGTAACCTTGCCGCCTACAGCCGCGAGTTTTGCGCGGCTCTTGCCGAAACTCATTGCGCCGCCGGCTCCGCCCTGTGACCGGTTCATCATATATATCCAGAAAATTATAAGCAGCAGAATGGGCCCGAAATATAAAAAGAAAGACCCGAACATCCTGCCGACCGGATTCCTTGTTATTTTGCTTATGATCTTAACGTCATTCTCATGAATCGTCTTAAAAAAAGCCTCGTCATTCATCGGAGCGTTTGAAAGAAACTCAGTTCCGTCCCTGAACGTTCCTTTGATCTCAAAAAGGCTCCTGTCCTTGGGAACAATTTCCACTTCACTTACCCTTTTTTTTCTCACTTCATCAAGCATTTCGGAATAATCTATATTTTCCACCGAACCCTGATTGAACATATTTGAATAACTGGAAATTATTATCAGACCCAGAATAATAAATATCCAGAAAGACATCGGAAAATTATTCTTTTTTTTCAAGACAAAACCTCCTTTTCATTAGGCAAAACAGTAATTTATACAATGGTTAATATATTACATCAATAATATTGGTATGTAAAGTTTTTTGTTTTTAA
>CAYTNY010000085.1:0-9908 GCA_964439215.1 uncultured Spirochaetia bacterium | reverse complement strand
TTCACGAAACAAACAGCAATGTAAATTTAGCACAAATAAATTTATGTTGCAAGAAAAAATAGTTTTAAAGAAGATTTTGACCGGAACATATCAATCCGCTTAACCGCCTTTGGCGGACAGATATGCAATATTAAATATCCGTACAATACATATCATGGAAGTATCAAAACAGCATCTGCGGGTATTTTAAATAAGGCAGTATAAGGGAATTTTATTATTCATTATAAAAACCGCGGTTATATTTTTTAAAATCAATGCATATGTCCACAATGTTCTGTCAGGACCGGCCGATGCAATAGCCGGCCCTTATACAGAACTCTCAAGTCAGGAGGCAGCAGCTTATTTCACAACATCAACCGCCCATAACAATGTAAGTCCGAACATAACACCGCTTCCTTCATGTTTTATATCTTTGGATACTGCAAGTTCGGCTTCAAATTCATCCACAGGAACATAACATATGGTTCCCGCAAGGTTCAAAGCTCCGTTATCCTCATAATCGTTCAGGCCGAGAAACTCCGCGTCTAATCCCGCCGTGAGTTTTTCAAAAAAACCATATTCAGCCTTAAAACCAGCAGAATACTCTTCTTGAGCAGCTGCGTTTGCGTACACAAGATTAACATGGTATGCAAACGCTTCTATTTCATGGCTGTAAAGAAATCCCACGCTATATTCACTGCTTCCGAATATGTAACCAATCGCAAGGGTCAATGCGGGCAGACCTTCAGACTCCAGCAGTTTGAGGTTTACACCGCTTTCCAAAGCACTGACAGTATTCACATCCATAACACCGCCCTCTTTAAAAACATAGCCTATACCGAATGAGATATCCGCCAAATCAGAGATGCCTGTCCCTATCGCAATAGAGGCCGCACTGTCGTTGTTGCCCGCCTCTATTGCATGTTCAATTTCCAGAATGCCGGACTCAATTACACCCGCATCATCTGTCGCAAAAAGACTTACCGCAAAAACAAAAGCCAAAACAACAAATAAAAACTTTTTGAACATTTTTCCGATCCTCCTTGATATATTTAAGTTATTTGCATCCTAAACAAAAAACAAAGCTGCCCTGTACACAATAAACGAAACTAAATACGCAGACAACATAGCGTATCCGATATAAAACCATGTCCATTTTATGCTTCCTGCTTCCTTGTGAAACACGACAGTTGCCGCGGCACACGGAACATACATAAGCGTAAAAACAAGCAGGGCAAGGGCCATTGGTATGCCGTAATCAGGATTTGCCCTGAGCCTGTCCCGGAGACTTTTTGACTCTTCATCAGTATCGCCCAAAGCATATATAGTACCCAATGTCGATACAACAACCTCTTTTGCCGCAAGCCCTGTTATAAGAGCTATGCCGATTTTCCAGTCAAAGCCAAGCGGCCTTATAACAGGCTCTATCACCTTTCCGATGGAGCCCGCAAAAGAATTTTCAAGCTCACTTGAAACCATTTCGTTCTCAAGCAGGGTCAGTTTTTCACGCTTTGCGTCATCAGAAAGCTCTGTATCCGCAGCTATACCCGCTGACTTTGCTTCAAATTCATCTGCTGCCGCTTGATTCTTTGGATAGCTTGTGGCGGCCCATATAATTATTGATGCTGCCAGTATTATTGTGCCTGCCTTTTTTAAGTACATCCACGCTTTCATCCACATCTGCATTAACACCGATCCAATGCCGGGCAGCCTGTAAACAGGCAGCTCCATGACAAATGTTTCAGACTCCCCTTTAAACACGGTAGATTTAAACAGTCTCGCGGACAATACAGCCATAATAATTCCAAACAGATATACCCCAAAAAGTATATTTCCCGCTATGTTTTCCGGGAAAAACGCCCCTATAACGAGTATATAAACCGGAAGTTTTGCGCCGCAGCTCATAAACGGAATAACCATCATGGTCGCAAGCCTGTCGCCGCGGTTCTTCAGCGTCCTGCACGCCATGAACGCGGGAACAGAACAGCCGAACCCTGTCACCATAGGTATAAAAGATTTTCCATGCAGTCCGAACTTATGAAAAACTTTATCCACTACATAAGCAGCTCGCGCCATATATCCTGTCCCTTCAAGCACGGCAAGCCCCAGAAACAAAAGCAGAATATTCGGCAGAAATACCACCACACCGCCGACACCTGCGATAATGCCGTCAACAACGACCGATCGCAGCTGGTTGTCAGGCATGGCGCTTCCTGCCGAGCCGCCAAGCCATTCAAAGAACATTTCTATCCATGCCATCGGCGCCGCACCTAAAGTGAACGTAGCCTGAAATATAATCCACATTATACCCAGAAATATCGGTATACCGAGAAATCTGTTTATCAAAACACTGTCAATTCTGTCAGTTACTGTCTTATGCTCATGGACCTGGCCTATAACAGTTTCAGCAACAGCCCCTCTTATAAAAGCATACCTGTCTTCCGACATTCTTGCGGTAATTGAAGATTCTTCTTCTTTTTCAAGCTCCGAAACAGCATTTGCGGCCGCAGGCTGCAGTTCCAGCCAAACCGCTCTGTCTTTAAGTTTCTCGTACACCGGCTGGTCGTTTTCAAGCAGTTTGACCGCCAGCCATCTTGGCCTGTACCTGCCGCACAGTTCCCTGTCCTTATTTATTATTTTTACAAGCCCTTTTATTTTTTCCTCCATTTCATCATCATAGAAAAATTTATCCTTTTTTACTTCAATATCCTTTTCGAAAACCCTTGCAATATGATCAAGAAGTTTATTAATATTCCGCTTTTTTACGGCAGCTATAGGCACTATATGGCATCCCAAAAGCTTCTGCAGCCCTTTGTCATCTATCGAAACATCTTTTTTTTCAAGCTCATCCGACATGTTAAGCGCAATTAAAATATTTGTCTCAAGCTCCATAAGCTGAGTTGTAAAAAAGAGGCTCCGCTCAAGATTTGTGCTGTCAATCACATTAACCACCACATCAGGTTTTTCTTCTATGATATAATCCCTGGCAATAAGTTCTTCAGGCGAATATGCCGACAAGGAATATGACCCCGGAAGATCAACAACTTCAATCTTATAACCTTTGTGTTTGACGCGGCCCTGATGCTTCTCAACTGTAACGCCCGGCCAATTACCTACCTTCATATGAGAACCGACAAGTGCATTAAAAAGAGAAGTCTTGCCTGAGTTGGGATTGCCTGCAAGCGCCACGCGTATTGTTTTAATTTTCTTAGACATTGCCGCTGCCTCCCATTCTTCTGTTTTTCATGCATTTTTCTCTGTTTTTCCCTTTACCCATCGGCTTTCCGTCTCCGACAACTCCTAAAACTTCAACCTCCACATTTTCAGCCTCGTTTTTTCTTAACGCAAGCAAAAAACCTTTCATCTGTATTTCCACAGGATCTCCAAGCGGAGCTTTTCTTAAAAACTTAAGTTTTGCGCCTTTTACCAGCCCCATCTCAACAAGCCTTACGCCGACCTCTCCCTTTGCAATTGATGATACTACAACTGCTTTGTCGCCGGGTTTTAAATCCGAAAGCTTCATGTGTTCCTCCTTGTTTTTTTATTGAGATTCTGTCTCAATAAAATTTTAAAAAATTTTATCTACATTTTTTGCAGATTCCCTGTATAACAAGTTTATGTTCGGTCATTTTAAAGCCGTATTCATTTGCTATTCTTTCCTGAATTTCTTCAATAGTATCGTTATGAAACTCATATATCAAACCGCACTTGCTGCACACCAGGTGGTCATGATGAAGGGCATTGCATGAATTTTCATATATTGACCTGCCATCTTTGTGTATTGATTCTCTTATTATCCCCGCATCAATAAGTATCGGTATCGTCCGGTAAACTGAAGCTCTTGAAACATTTATGTCCTTTGTTTTCATATTGTCAAACAGTTTTTCAGCATCAAAATGATCTTTGCGCCGCCTGACAAATTCATATATTTTTTTTCTTTCAGTTGTGTGCCTCATACCTTTTTTATCCAGGTATTTTTCAAAGTTTTCAATACAATCCATTAATCACCTCTTATTGATATTGCGTATCAATATCATTTTTAGCAAAAACAACATAAATTGTCAAGTATATTTTTTATAAAAATTCTGTTAAGCAGGATTCTTATTGCTATATCAGAAAAGACAAAAACACCCCGTTGATGCCTTGAGACTTAGCCTTATGAATATTTAAACTGCATCCATTTATTGTAAAATCATAACTCCGTTTTACCCTGTATCCCTGTAAATTTAACAACTATAGGATTATAACACACGGTCACCACCGGCTCTTTGAGAATATTCGGCTGTTTTTTAATCAAACCCCGGGATAATATGCATCCCGCGAATCCTTGAAATTAGACTCACCCCACATACACCGCGCTTGTCTGTTTTTCCGAGTCAGCCGCCAGGTATATTTTCTGTCCGTTTTCAAGTCTATCCCCGTCTATTACCCGTATGGCGGATTTCCATTTTTTGTATTCCGGCATCTTTTCCGTAAAACTGTCGGGAAGAGTTTTAAGAAAGCCTTCATTGAGTATGTTTTCTTCTTTAAACGCAAAAAATCCTATATAAAGTATATCCAGTTCAACCATATCATTGAAAAAATGCGTGCCCATTGACAGGTCAGGGGTCAGTCCTTCGTGCATTACGCCTATCTCGCATATAACAGAGACTGTATTAATTTCGGAAAATTTTACAGGAACCCCGAGAGACGGCATTTTCGTGCCCCATCTGCCCGGACCCAAAAGCATTATGGTTTTATTTTTTTCATTGTCTTCATAATGCGCGAGTTTCCCTATTACGCCTGCTATTTCATATCTGTCCTGTTCCGGAAGTTTTCCATAAACAGCCGGGTCAACAAAAATTATCCTGTCAACCGCGACAAACCGGCTCTGCCCTACTATCCCGCCGTTTGTTTTCAAAATCAGTTTATCCTTATTAATCTCCGGCGCATTCCCTGAAATTCCCGCGGGTTTTTTTACGTGCTGCGGCCTGCACTGAAGAATATTTATTCTGTAAGAACCGTCTTCCCTGAAATTCACTGCAAACTCAACATCAACCTGAGTGCCGTAAGCGTCCCTTATCTTCATCAGCATTTCGCTCATATCCTTTATAAAATCCGAGTCCTGCAGCAGCCTGTCAAAATTTATACTTTTATATTTTGTTTCATTGTATTCCTCAATAACAGAAAACATATCGGTTTTAATACCTGTGTTTTCCTTTATTATATCCGTGAAATATTCCGTATAAAGCGTGTTCTTTTCTATATTTAAAGCGTCCACCCTTTTTTGGGTAAATCCGGAAACACTGCCTGCGCTTCCTTCCGGCCTTTTTTCCGGCGCATTAAGCGCCACGATCCTTGTATAATCGTCATCGTGCCTGTCAACGGCTCTTGTACCCAGCCCGAATACCAGTCTCAACATACCCGCTTCCGGCTTTATTTTTTCGTCCCATTGATATGAATTGTATGAAAAACCCACCCCCGCAAGATCGGGCATAAAAACATTATCATATTTTGACCCCGAAACCCGCTGCACAAGCAGCGCCATCTGCTCGTCCTTTTCAAGTACATTTCTACGCGCCCTGTAGGCAAGCGCCTCTCTGCTCATTGTGCTTGCGTAAATCACCCTGACCGCATTCAGAAAATCTTCCAGTCTCTGTTCGTGAGTGCCGTTGTTTACGCAGAATATACTCTCGTATTTTCCGGAAAAAGCATTTCCGAAATTATCCTCCAGCAGACTGCTGGAACGCACTATTATAGGCGCCTGTCCGAAATAATTCAGCATATCCGAAAACCTTCTTATCATGATTTCCGGAAAATCCCCGTTCAATATTCTTTCTCTGGCTTTTTCAAGATCTTCAAACAGAGTTTCGGGTTTTTTCTGTTTCTGTCTTATGTGCCAGCATCCGTTGCGCACCAGGAAAGAATAAAAAACATCCGAGCCTATATAAAAAGAATCGTGTTTTTCTATTATTTCATCATATCGGGGAAAATCTTTTTTAAGTATATTGTGAGCCAGAAGCATGCCAACGGATTTTCCGCCTATCATCCCCGATCCTATGGTTCTTTTCCATATTTTTATGAGCCCCGGCAGATCCATATGCTTTTTTGCCATATCAAGCATCTTGTAATCGCTTGATATCAGCTGCTTAAGCTGCCTGTAAAATACCTCTTTCACCGTTTCCGGAGTGCACTCCCCTCTGGCGCACGAATCTATAATATCCTCGGATTCTATAAAGAGCCTGTCCCAGAGCCCTACTGCCCTGTAAGGCGCGGACTGCAGGCCGTACCACGGCCCTGAAAGAGAAACATCGGAAACTATAGTGCTGTCCGTAACAGGCGTAAAATCGTCGCCTTTTTTTTCGTGGAGCATGAACATCTCGGAAGAATACCGTCCGTCAACTTTTACGGGCTGTATATAATCTTTCCCTTTATACCTGTAAATATCCAGTATAAGCTGTGTTGTTTTTGTGACCAGCAAAGTGGCGTGGTAAAGGTTATAATTTCTTGTTATTACAAAATAACCCAGACATTTCATTTTCAAAAGTCTGGGGCATGTAAGAACGAAAAAACTTTCTATCATACTTTCACTAAAAGAGTCAACCGCCAGTTCCGAAAGCGAATCAAAAAGATAATACGCGTTTCCGCAGGTTTTTCCTATAACGCTGTGAATACCTGAGATGAACTTTTCAAAACCTTCTTCAGGCTTAAGTTTATATATTTCAGCGCCGGATCCTTCTTCCAAAAACGCTTTATGTTTTGCGAACCGGAAATATATGAGCCGCCTTCCGGATGCTTTCGCATAATCAAGATACGGTTTTATATAAGGAGTAAAATCTTCTATTGAATCCGTCTGCCATACTATATTATCCCCCGGCAAAATACCGTGAAGTATGCGGTCAAGCCCTTTAATCCCGGTTGAATCCTGCATAGGGCCCTCTTTTTTATTTACCATCGGTCCATCCTTATACTGCCTTCCCAGGTATAGTCAGGCATATATTCATCAAGCTTTTTTATATATGACATTATTTCCCCCTGAAGAATATCCGTTTTTTTGTATTCTCCCGGAACCATGATCCTGAACCCGGCTCTTTTTTCCTGTTCATTGACTTCAAAAAGAACAAATGAAGGTGTTTTTTCTCCAAACTCATAGAGTATAAAATCCCAGGGCATTTTTACGGTATAATAAGTTTTTTCATAACCTCCGGGGCAGCAGATATTCATGGAATACATTCCTGAAGCCGGAGTTATAACAGGATCTTTTTTTAATTCAAAGCGCAGCGTTTCATTAAGCCCGGACATATTTTTTTCTATCCTGCCGCCGGTATTGTATGTTTTTCCGGTTTCCCCCGCAAAATACACATCAGGATATATTTCATGCTGTTCTTTATGTTTATCCTTCTCCTCTGCTGCCCGGAAAAGAAGTACAAGAATTATCAGGCCCGCAGCCATGGCCATAACAGCAAAAAATATAATATCCAGTTCTATGTCTTTTCCCCTGCTTTTTCTTTTTATGAGCCGCATACGGATTTCTTTCATATTATCCCCATGAATCTGTTTTTTTAAAGGCCTGCCGCAAAACAGCCTGCAGCGGTATTATTTTTTTGTTTCAACCAGCCTGCCTTCATTGTATATGTCTTTTTTCACAATACTGCCGCTGCTGTCATAATATACCCATTCCCCGTGCAGAAGGCCGTTCAGGTAGCTGCCTTTTGTCTTTAACTGTTTTTTATCCGCCCCGTAATACTCCGCATATAAACCGTGCTGTCTTCCTTCTTTTATTTCCCCTTCCGTAAATATATCTTCATCCGGATCGTATGTGTTATAGGGGCCGTGAAGAATGTTTTCCGCTTCATAAGCGATCTCTTTGCTGTTTTTGCACCCCCCGCCGCAGGAGCCGCAGGAGCCTTCTTTTTCCTTATCTTTCATAATTTCCATTATTTTCTTTTTTTACATTGTTTTCTTTTTCCGAAAGTTCTATTTTTTTCGAAGATTTCAAAAACTCCCTTACAAACCCATCCATGTGGTCTTCAAAAACAAGTATTGTATCACGTCTCTGCCTTTCTCCGTCTTTTCTTGTCTGGGTTATTGAAAATGCCCTGCTTCCGTCATCGGTTTTTATCATTTCAAAAACATAATTTCTTTTGCCGCCTTCATACCATCCGAGTTTTTTCCCCTGTTCCCTTGGACCCGAACTTGACCTGTTGAAATTTCTGTTGGGTCTTGTTTCTTTTTTTTCCTGAAAATTCTTTTTCTGATTTCTTGATTTGCTTTCCTGAAACGGATCAATCATTGTTCCATTTTTAAATCTGGAGATGTATGTATGCCCGGATCTGCCCCCTGATGCATACCTTGAATTTTCTCCGCTTGATGCAGGCGTCCTGCGTCTTGGTGTGTTCATTTCTTCTCCTTAATTCTGTCTTTTGATTTTTTTTTTTGAATTTTTTAAAAAATTCCCCGAGAATTTTTTTCTTAAATATTTTTTTTTATTTTGGCTGGTTTCCCTCCAGGTAATTATATTATAAACAAATCATAAAAAAAATCAATCAAAATCTTTATTTTTTTTCGCTGCGTTTTATAGAACAATAAATATTCCCGCTTTTGCGTATATACCTGTATAGTCAGGAACCATATAGGTTTCTTCATTGTCAAGAGCTTTAACATCCAGACTGTTTATTCTGCCCCCATATCTGCCGTTTATAAACCTGTATCCTCCGGCAGCGAAAAATCCGTAATTTTCAGTAAGAAAATAATCCGCACCGGCTTCAACACATGCTGAAAATGCACTGCCGGAATATACAGAATACGCATTATCAATCATACCGCCTTCTTTTTCGTACCATGTCCTGGTTTCATGGGAATTTATGCAGATCAGCGCTCCGGCGTCAAGCGACACAAAAGTATTAAAAGATGCTGTTTGTATAAAATCTTTAAAATACATTTTAGCGCCGGCCCCGATATACCTGGAATCAACAGCCGCATTGCCTGTCTGATAGAGCTCTCCGGTTTCATAATAGATTCTATCCTCCGGCCGCCCCGAAAAAACATAATCTGTTCTGACATATATCCCCCATTTGGCGTTTATGTCAAAACCTATTTTCAGCCCTGCACCGCTGTTGTAATTTATACCGTACATATCTGTCTTATAACCCAGGCTTTCATGGATTTTCTGAAACACATCTTTGGCGCTGTTATATTCAGCCATTTTCGAAGAACCCATAAAACCGTAAAAATCAAAACGAAACCCGCAAAATACAGCCGATATTAATATTATCAATATTGAAATAAAAAATTTCCTTGTCACAATTTCCTCTTTTCCCGGGTATAAAAAACATAAAGATTATTACTTTTATACCTTATTGACTCAAAATAATCAAGAATTTTCCGCAGCAAAAATGAAAAATATAGATTGCAAGTTTTATTGCAACACTTAATAGAATCAAATTCCTTTTTTTCGCACATACCGGAACACTTAATTCATACATTTATTTACGCTTCCCGCAGAGCGCCGCCTTCTCTCATCAAGCCGTCCCTTACCCGCATCTCCTGTTTAATCGTCAAATTATATCATACAGTGTTCAGCCGCTGCTTAACCCCCTCCAAGAGTATGTAACAGGCGGAAAGACTGCCTGTAACATACTCTATCCTCCCCCATAGAGGTGGAGGGTATACTAATTTCCTCTGCCTCGGCGAGCAAAGGATGAATGCTTGCATGCTTTGCTGGTATTTACTTTAAATATAATCAAAAAAATACCGGAAAAGAATTAGAGAGAGTTGTATTTCGATGTATTTCCGGATGATTTAGCTGTTGCAATTCATTTTACAATTCAGCAGCAAAAATGAAAAATCCGGACACCGGCGGATTGTTTAAATCTCATAAACTTTCTGTTTTTCATTTAGCAATCCTTCTCTTGAATTATCAGCTGAAATAATATATTATATAAATATAA
>CAYTNY010000084.1:0-9990 GCA_964439215.1 uncultured Spirochaetia bacterium | reverse complement strand
CCGTAAAAAAAGATGTTCCGGCTATCACTTCCTTAAAACTCATTCCATCACTTACAGAATCATAATCCCACGTATAGGTTTTTTCCACTGTTTCGTCCGTGGAATTAATATAAGTTGTTTCAGTCCAGGATGGATAGGCGTTTTTATACGGTGAATAATTTATCGTCTGAACCAATCCGCCATTTGCTTTTTGAATAGCCGTTATATTGCCGTTGTTATCACGGATATACTTTGTTACAATTCCTTCCGGATTAGTTTCGCTCAGAATCCGGCTTTCCGCATCATATGTATAATAAGTATTGGATTCTACAGTCTGCAGAGAAGGATAAAGACCTGTGGTTATTTGGCTGCGAACATGGAACAAATTACCGGCATCGTCATAATCATAATGATTTTCCCTGCCCTGGTCGTCCGTTATAGATGATGGTTTTAATGATGAAGTAAACTCTATTTCTTTCACAGATGTCTCTTTTTGTTCATTTATTAAATTTCCCGCACCCCCGAAAGTCTGCACTCGAAAACCATCATAATTGGTTATTTCAGTCATATATGAAGCGCTATTAATATTCCTTACAATATCATCTGTCGGATCATCAAGGTCATCAATCATATTGTTTGGCACCATCCCCTGACCGTCCGGATTCCATTTATATTGGAACTCTATGCTTCCAATCGGCGCGTTTGCCTTCCATACCGCCGCAGGCTTTCCGTTTGTGTTGTCATCCAGATAAAAATATTCCACCCAGGCATAGCCTTTCGGCGCGTTTGATTCCTCTTTATACTCTAATCTCCCTTTGCCGTCATACCGATAAGAATTCTCCCCTTCTATAGATACTGCTCCTTCAAGATATTTTTCTTCCGCATCATAAGAATAATCAGCAAGAACCGTATTATCACTAAGCTTTATGGTTTTTAAAACTTCCCCCGTATAATTGAAGCTTATAACTCTGCCAAGAGAATCTGTTATTGTGTCAATTCTGTTTTCATTATCATACGTTAACAGAATACTGTTTTCATCCGCTTCCGCTATATAATAATCAATTATTTTTATCAATTTCCCGTGATTTTTGGAGAAATAATACTTTTTAAATTCATTTTTCTTATCAAGAATATATTCATCCGCCGTTTCAGTCATTTCATAATTAAAATATACAGGAGCTGTATATTTTACACCATCATAATTAAAAATATGTTTGCGCCCGTCTTTTTCCGTAAACAAAGCTGACCCGTCCGATTTTATCTCTATGTTTATATTGAAACTATGCATCCATCCCTTCCCAAGCTCTCCGGCGCGCCAATAATTTTCAGAATTGTAAGTTCTTGTAAACTCAATATTATTCCTGTTTTTCCCCATAAGCTTAAAATCCACAATTTCATTTATAAGTTTTCCATCTGCCGGGTCAATAGGATCATAAATATGGCATGAATCATCCGGATTATCCACAAAATTAGTTTCTTTACGCAGAACTATATCCGTTCTTATTACTCCTGCGCATGGCGACAACTCATTATCAGCAAAAATTCTTTGGCGCTTTCTAAAATTACTGCCCGGCAGCCCTGCTATTATTTTTGATCCCCCTTCCCATACAGGTTCTATCTCTTCCATAATATAATATCCAAACTCGTCTGTACGTGTGGTTTTTGAGCCTTTTGAGCTTGCAAAATTAACAACAGCATCGCCTATTGGATTTGCATTATTATCATACACATATCCGTCTACTACTATTTTATTTGCAGTAAGATTTATAGTTCTTAAATAATTACCTTTATTAGCGGCAAACTCTATTCCGCTTGTAGTATAACACGAAGAAGAAGCCATTATGACGTAATCTCCAAACGGTATTTGGTTAAAAACAGTTTCCCCGTTTTCATCCGTTTCTTTTGTTATTGTATTGTTGTTGGATGTATTAATAATTGTTACTTCCGCCCCTTCCAGTTTTTCGTTGATTTCCGGATAATCACCTCTTACGCGGACTGTTAAATTGCAACCCGGTGTTGGAGTTGCCGTGGGAGTGCTTGTTACTGTAGGTGTTGGACGATGCCATGTAAAAGTTTTCCTACTATAAGTCCCATAATTATTACAATCTTGTAATATTGTCGAAACTCCTATATAAAATTCACCCTCATTTTGCTCGCTTTTAGGCAAACTACATGTAATCTCTTGATTTAAAGAACTTGTAGTTCCTATGTTGTGATGAAAAGTTGAAGGTTGAGAAATACTCCAATGAAATGTTGGATCTTGCCATATAGAACATCCATCTGCCAAAGATGAAGCTTTTAATATTATTTGATCATTCCCAACAAAGTTTGTCTTATTAGCCGCTATTGTTATACCGCCGCTTCCTGTTATAAAAATTCGTTTTTCTTCAACCCAAGTGTAATCGGTCCTGTCCCAAGACCAATGAATATATCCTATTTTAAGTTTATAATGGTCCGGACATAAAGATTTAAATCCGTATGCGGGTTCTTCTTTTGAACTGAAAATATTAATATACGGATCTTCATTTTCGGGATATATTCTCAATATAGGAGCAGATGTACATCTATCTACATCATAACTTTTACACCCTTCATAAAACTCATATTCAATACCGCATGCCTTTACTTCGATTTTAACAATTTCAGGCGTAGGAGTTGGAGGAATTGGAGTAGGCGAACGAATAGCTGCTGCAGCAACAGATGGAAGTATAAAAAAAATAAAAAAGAAAATCAAACCTGTTTTTTTACCGCTCCCAATTGATTTCATTAAACCCTCATATTATTTATTTTTTTTATTTTACAAAATAATGACTTTTTGTCAAACGTTTTTTTGAGATGTCTCAACACAAAATAGAAATGTCCGGTTTTCGGGAATGCGCAGAAAAAACAATGTATCTAATTTCAGGATTACAGCAGTATGTTTTTCTTGTCTGCATCACCGGTGTGTTTTATACTGTCGTATGAAAAAAAAATGCATATTATGCGGCGGCGGTTCAGCTGTTTTTTTCAGCGAAAAAGAGATTGATTATTATAAATGCGGATCCTGTGCCTGTATATTTATGGATCCCGCGTACAGGCTTGTGCCTGAAAAGGAAAAACAGCGCTACGAAGAACATAACAACGACATAACAGATGCGGGATACCGTAAATTTGTATCTCCTGTTACAGAGAGGATTCAAAAGAATTTTTCTTCCGCAAACCGCGGCCTTGATTTTGGCGCGGGCACGGGCCCTGTTATCTCCGCAATGCTCGCGGAGAACGGATATAATGTTGAAATATATGATCCTTTTTTCGCGCCTGACGCTTCAAAAATTGAAGAGAAATATGACTATATAGCCTGCTGCGAAGTTATTGAACATTTTTATGACCCTAAAAAGGAATTTGCCCTTTTAAGGTCAATGCTGGCTCCCGGCGGACAGCTTTTCTGCATGACTCTCTTTTATGACGAAAAAACGGATTTCAGCAAATGGTTTTATAAGAATGATCCAACGCACGTTGTTTTTTACCACAAAAAAACAATAGAATATATAAAAGATGAGTTTGATTTTGCTTCAGCCGGGATACACGGGCGTTTAGCGGTATTTAATGCGGGCTGAACCGTATTTTTGAGGACTCTGAAATCCACAGGAAAGTCTTTTGCATGAAATATTATCATTCTGCAGCATTAAACACGAAAATCAAAACTTGCCGGTGCGGAATAAAAATATTTTTATTTTTCGTTAAGAAATTTATCCGCGCCTTCGGCGGCGAGTCTGCCTTCCCTCAGCGCCCAGACAACAAGAGACGGCCCTCTGGACACGTCGCCGGCCGCAAAAACGCCTTTAACATCAGTCGCGCCTGTTTCCGGGTCCCTTATAACACAGCCCCTGCTGTTGAGCTTCAGGCTGAAGTTTTCCAGAAGCCCTTCTTTTGCGGGATTTGTAAAGCCCATTGAAAGCAGCACAAGGTCAGCTTTGATATCAAATTCACCGTCTTTGCATTCCGTCATCTGCATTCTCTGCCCTTTTTCAGCGCTCCATTTTACAATGGAAGCCTTTACAAAAGCAACAGCCCCGTCTTTGCCGGAGAACTCTTTTGTCAGAACATTGAATTTTCTTTCAACGCCTTCCTGATGGCTGGAAGATGTTTTAAACACAAAAGGATATTCCGGCCAGGGCTGGTCCGCGGGCCTCTCTTTGGGAGGTTCGGGCATTATTTCTATCTGTATGACCCTTTTCGCGCCCTGTCTGTTGGCTGTTCCCACGCAGTCGGAGCCTGTATCGCCCCCGCCTATAACAAGAACATTTTTATCTTTTGCGTCAATGAGTTTATCGCTGCTTACGGCATCGCCGGCCGCTAGTCTGTTGGCCTGCTCAAGATAATCACACGCCTGGTGTATGCCCATTAATTCCCTTCCCGGTATGGGCAGCTCGCGCGCAACCCTGCACCCCGGAGCTATCACAACCGCATCAAATCTGTTTTTAAAATATTCGGGGCCGTATTCGCCTGTCCCTGCTTCAATGCCTGTTTTGAAAATTATTCCTTCTTCTTCCCATATGGCGATCCTTCTTTCAAGGACATTTTTTTCCAGTTTAAAATCAGGAATTCCGTATCTTAAAAATCCGCCGATTCTGTCATCTTTTTCAAAAACAGTAACCTTATGCCCCATTAAGTTCAGGTTTACGGCAGCGGCAAGCCCCGCGGGCCCGGAGCCTATAACTGCTGCTTTTTTCCCGCTTCTTTTTATATTTGCCGCCGGTTTTACGGCGTTTAAAGCAAAAGCCTGTTCAGCTATCGCGTATTCGTTTTCTCTTATTGTTACGGGCGAATCGTTTATTCCTAAAACGCAGGCAGATTCGCAGGGAGCCGGGCATACGCGCCCCGTTACTTCGGGAAGTATATTTGTTTCCGAAAGAAGCCTAAAGGCTCCCTTCCATCTTTCCCGATAAGCGTGATCGTTCCATTCGGGAATATGATTTCCCAGCGGGCATCCCCAGCTGCAGAAATCAGTGCCGCAGTCCATGCATCTTTCGGCCTGCCCCCGTGTTTTTTCAACCGGCCGCGGTATCACAACCGGAGAATAATCATTGAGCCGTTCTTTTACCGGCCTGTACTGCATTGATTCTCTTTTTATTTTTATAAAACCCGTAGGATTTCCCATATCAGGCCTCCGTTGTTTCGAGATTCTGCTGTTTTTTTGCAAGTTCGAGTATATTTTTATATTCATACGGAATTACTTTTACGAACCGCTTCAGTTCTGATTCGAAATTTTCAAGGATATCTTTAGCCGCGGCGCTTTGTGTATACTTATGATGATTTTTAATAAGCTGCCTTATCATATCCGCGTCTTCTTCATCGGGACGGCACAGCTCCACGAGCCCTTTATTGCATTTTACTTCAAAATCACCGTTCTCGTCAAAAACATAAGCGATTCCGCCGGACATGCCCGCGGCAAAATTCCTGCCTGTTTTTCCCAGAACAACAACACGCCCGCCTGTCATGTATTCGCATCCGTGATCGCCCGTGCCTTCCACAACCGCATAAAGACCCGAGTTTCTTATGCAGAACCTTTCGCCTGCCGTGCCTTTTATGTAGGCTTCCCCGGATATTGCTCCGTAAAAGGATGTATTGCCGCAAATTACGTTCTCGGAGGGATTGTAATATGTTTTTTTATAAGGTGTTATTATTATTTTGCCGCCGCTTATGCCTTTGCCCGTATAATCATTCGCGATACCCTGAAGTTTAAATGTTATTCCGCCGGCCAAAAAAGCGCCGAAACTCTGTCCCGCGATGCCTTTGAAATTGCATATTATTGTATCTTCCGGGAGGTACTGCTCTCCGTGTTTAAGGCACACTTCACCGGAAAGCATTGCGCCGCAGGAGCGGTCAATGTTTTTTATATTTGTGTTTATGACGACTTTTTCCCTGTTTTCAAGGGCTCCTTCCGCTTTTTTAATAAGCTCCCGGTCCAGGACGTCATCTATTTCATGTTTCTGCCCTTCGCCGCATTTTACCGGATATGATTCCGGAGTTTCCGGCTTGTAAAGTATTTTTGAAAAATCTATATTTTTTGCTTTCCAGGGTATTATCTCTTCGTTTACCTCAAGCAAATCAACCCTGCCTATCATTTCATCCACGGTTTTTATTCCAAGCTCCGCCATTATCCCGCGCATATCTTCCGCTATAAAACGCATAAAATTCTCTACATATTCCGGCTTGCCCGCGAATTTTCTCTGAAGCAGTTCATTCTGCGTCGCGATACCCAAAGAACAGTTGTTTAAATGACAGTGTCTCAGCATCACGCATCCCAGGGCTATAAGCGCAATGGTGCCGAATCCGTATTCTTCGGCTCCGAGGCAGGCCGCGACAGCCAGGTCTTTTCCGGTTCTCAGCTGTCCGTCGGTCTGAAGCCTTACTTTGCCTCTTAAATTATTAAGAACAAGCGTCTGATGTGCTTCGGACAGCCCGAGCTCCCAGGGCAGCCCCGCGTGCATTATGGAGCCTTTCGGGGACGCTCCTGTGCCGCCGTCCGCACCGGATATAAGTATGCCGTCGGCAAAAGCTTTTGCAACGCCCGCGGCAACGGTTCCCACACCGGTTTCTGAAACAAGTTTCACGCTTATTTTAGCCCGCGGATTTGCGTTTTTCAGGTCAAATATAAGCTGCTTAAGGTCCTCTATGGAGTAAATATCATGATGCGGCGGAGGCGAAATAAGCGTAACGCCCGGTGTTGTGTATCTTGTTCTTGCTATAATCTCGCTTACTTTATGGCCCGGGAGCTGTCCGCCTTCGCCGGGTTTTGCGCCCTGAGCCACTTTTATCTGTATTTCGTCGGCGTTCGTCAGGTAGTTTATGTTTACGCCGAACCTGCCCGATGCCACCTGTTTTATGGCGCTGCGGGCAAGATTCCCGTCCGGATAGGGTTTAAATCTCATCGGATCCTCGCCGCCTTCGCCTGTGTTGGATCTGCCTCCGAGCCTGTTCATTGCGATTGCCATTGACTCATGGGCCCCTTTTGAAATAGACCCGAAACTCATTGCTCCTATGACAAAGCGTTTTACTATTTCGGATACAGGCTCCACTTCTTCAATCGGGACCGGTTTTTGTTTTCTGAATTTTAAAAGGCTTCTTAATGTGGCCGGCTGCGCGGACTGATCATTTATTATTTTTGTAAATTCTTTATATCGGTTTTTATCGTTGTTTTTTACGGCATACTGCAGTGCGGCAATGCTGTCCGGGTTCCATAAATGAAATTCCCCGTCTTTTTTCCACTGGTAGATCCCGCCCGACGGCAGAAGTATGTCCCTGCTGCCCGCTTTATTAAAAGCGGCTTCATGGGTGTTTATTACTTCTTTTGCGATTTCCTCAAACGTTACTCCGCCTATTCTTGAGACAACACCCTTGAAACAGCGTTCGGTTACCTCTTCGTGTATACCGAGCGCCTCAAATATCTGCGCGCCGCGGTAGCTTTGTATCGTGGAAATGCCCATTTTGGCCATTACTTTTTTTATTCCTTTGTGGCAGGCCTGTCTGTAATTCGCGGCGGCCTCATCGTAATTCTGCTCAAGCTGGCCGTTTTCGCACATATGCTTTATGGATTCATATGCCATATAAGGGTTTATAACATCGGCGCCGAATCCGAAAAGCACACAGAAATGATGCACCTCGCGCGGTTCGCCTGTTTCAAGTATCAAAGCAGCGCTTGTTCTTAAGGAATCCGATACAAGCCTCTGGTGCACCGCACCAAGCGCCAGCAGCGCAGGTATGGCCGTGTATTCGTTCGTTACGCCCCTGTCGCTCAGAATGATGAAGGAATAACCTTCATTTACGGCATTAACCGCTTCTTCGCAGATTCTTTCTATTGCGCCGGTAAAGCCTTTGGTGCTGCCTCCCATAATAAGAAGCGATATTGTTTTTGTTTTAAAACCATTAAGGGAAATACCTCTTATTTTCTCAAGTTCGGAGTTTGTCAGTATTGGTTCGCGCACCTGGAGCTTGTGCGTATGGCGGGCGGTTTCGGCAAACATATTTCTCTGAGGGCCTATAAAACTGCGCAGGCTCATAACGATATCTTCGCGCTCTGAGTCTATTGCAGGATTGGTAACCTGCGCAAAAAGCTCCTTGAAATAAGTGTAAAGAAGCCTGGACTTTTTTGATAAAACAGAATGCGGCATATCATTGCCCATGGAGCCTATGGGTTCTTTGCCGTTTTCCGCCATGGGTTTGATTATATCTTTCATATCCTCTCTTGTATACCCGAATACCCGCAGGTTGCCCTGAAGATCTTTTACCTGCTTTTTTTCAACATCAGGCTCCGCGAGATCCTCCAGATATACAAGCTGTTCTTTTCTCCATTGGCGGTACGGAGCGCGTCTTGCCATTTCATCTTTTATCTCAGGATCATTTATAATCCTTCCTTTTTTCGTGTCAATATAAAGTATTCTGCCGGGTTCAAGCCGCAGGCTTCTGTTTATATTGGAGGGCTCAATGTCAAGAACACCCGCTTCAGAGGCAAGAACAACAAAACCATCGTTTGTTATTATATAGCGCGCCGGCCTGAGGCCGTTTCTGTCAAGCACCGCGCCGATCCTTGCTCCGTCCGTAAAAGCAAGAGTTGCCGGCCCGTCCCAGGGCTCCATAAAACAGGCGTGGTACTTGTAAAAGCTTCTTACGGAGTTTGACAGCAGTTTATTATGCTCCCAGGCTTCAGGGACAAGCATCATCATGGAATGCGGCATTGACCTTCCGTTTATAAAAAGAGATTCAAACGCATTGTCGATTGAGGCCGAATCACTCTGGCTCTCATCTTTTATTACCGGTTTTAAATGCTGTGTATTGTCTTTAAAAAGCGGGCTTTCAAAAAGCCCTTCACGCGCTTTCATCCAGTTCAGATTGCCTCTCAATGTGTTTATTTCGCCGTTATGGGCAAGGTATCTCAAGGGCTGCGCAAGGTCCCAGGTGGGAAATGTATTTGTGGAATACCGCGAATGAACAAGGCACAAAGCGCTTGTTATTTTTTCATCTTTAAGGTCCGTGAAAAAATCCGCTATTCTGCCCGGAAGCATAAGCCCTTTATATATCACAACAGAGGATGACAGATGGGTCACATAGAAATAAGGGTTTTTTATCTTCTTTTCCGCCATTTTTCTTATAACATAAAGTATTCTCTCAAATTCCGCGCTGTCTTTTGCATCCTGTCCCTTTTCTATAAAAATCTGTTCAAAAACCGGTTTTGAAGACGCGGCCACGGGTCCGAGAACCGTTTCATCAGCAGGGACATCCCGCCAGCAGAGAACTTTCTGTTTTTGGGCCAGAGTTATTTTATTTATTTCATCTTTTATTTTTTTTCTTTCATTATCTTCCCGCGGAAGAAATATAATGCCCGTGCCGTAGCCGCCGGGTTCAGGCAGGTTTGTTTTTTCGGCGGCAAGCGCGTTTTTGTAAAATTCATGAGGGATCTGTATCATTATCCCCGCGCCGTCGCCTGTCATTGGATCGGAGCCTGTAGCGCCCCGGTGCGTCATTCTGTCAAGAATACGCATTCCGTCCTTTACGGTTTTATTTGACTTTGCGCCGTTTATGTTCACTATAAACCCGACTCCGCAGGCGTCATGCTCAAAAGCCGGATCATAAAGACCCTGTTTTTTCGGCATATATCCGTTCATTTTAGTCCTCGCTTTGAAATTAGTATATAGACCTCGTGCATAAGCTTCTTTGCTGTGAGTCAGGCAGAATCATTGCCCCGGCAGGTTTAAGTCCGGTAAGTTCAGGCATCGGCGCCGTCTTATTGGCATTACTATATAACATTGAAAGAATGTTGTCAATAAAATATGAGAGGAATAGTTAAGATTATAGATTGCAAGTTTTATTGCAACACTTAATAAAATCGAAATCCTTTTTTTTTTACACATACCTGAGCGCTTAATTCATACAGTTATTTATGTTTCCCTCAGGACACTTTCCTATCCCATAGAGCTGTCCCTTACCCGCATCTCCTGTTTAATCGTCAAATTATATCATACAGTGTTCAGC
>CAYTNY010000083.1:0-10064 GCA_964439215.1 uncultured Spirochaetia bacterium | reverse complement strand
GCGTTCGAAATATTCTTGACAATCAGGGGATTTCGCATTAAAATGTTTATTAATCGAAGTAAATTGCAATTATCTGGAGGTCATTTGATGAAAAAAACCGGTTTGGTTTTTTTGGTATATATATTATTATTTTCGGCCGCTGTATCTGCTGCTGAACCTGCCGAAGACGGAGGAGGAGGCGGCATAAATCTTGGCAGGGCGCAGGGCCCGGGAACAGAAGCGGTTTATTTTGATGACACTTCGCTTATAACGGATCCCGAAGCTACTCCAACCCCTATTTACGAGGTGCCTGATCCGGAGAAAAAAGCATGGGCTGATCTTTGGGACGCTAAAAATCTTATTGTGAGAATTAATACCGACAGAAAAAGATATGAAAAACGTCTGCGTTCAAATATGGATAAACAGCTTCTGCGCATGCAGAAATCAATCGCGTCAATGCATATAAAGGCGCTTTTGTATGACAGGGATAAAGTGGAATACGTATGGGAAAAGACGGTGGATGAAGCGCTTGACCAGATGGATGTGGCGTATATGCAGACCGATGAATTTCACCGGGATTACAGGGAAGCGGAAAGAAAGCAGAAGGAAGCGCGAAGGCTCTGGGAAAAACACAGTGATGTTATTCAAAGGCCCGATGAAGTCAAGAAGCAAATTGAAATGAATGACAAAGAATTATATTTTGCCAAAAAAGAAGTGGACAGGTTTACAGACCTGTACAACCGTTATGTTCTTCAGTTTAATAAAATTTCAAGAGAAAAAGAAGTGCATATTGCTGAATCGCTTAACAGACACAGGAAACTGCACCGGCCGTAAGTATGAACTGATCGTATCTGTATTATGTATTAAGCCGCGGATCGGATGAGCAGGGGGGCGGTATGTTTTTGGGTTTAATTCTGAAAAAAAAAATCAATAAAATCTGCGCTGAACAGCGGTTAATGATTATCCGGACATATTTATTATACAGTTATCCGGCTGTCTGAACGTTTCCTTTTTACGGCATCCAGTTCTTTTTTTCTCATGCGGATGTTTTTGGGGGTTATTTCAAGAAGTTCATCGTCATCAATGTATTCCATTGCCTGTTCCAGTGTGAATCTCCTGGCAGGTTCAAGCCGTATTGAGTCATCCGCGCCCGCGGCCCGCATATTGGTAAGTTTTTTTCCGCGGCATACATTAACATTCATATCACTGCTGCGTGTGTTTTCTCCGGCGATCATTCCGGTATAAACGCGCGTGCCGGGGTCTATGAAAAAACTGCCTCTGTCTTTCAGCTTGTCAAGTGCGTAAGCGGAAGCGGTCCCTTCCTCCATTACTATTAAAACACCGCGTTTTCTTCCGGGAATATCATGTTTATGCTCTCCGTATTCATGGAAACTATGGCTCATTGTTCCTGTGCCGCGTGTGTCTGTTATGAATTCATTTCTGAAACCGAGCAGGCCCCTGGTGGGGATCAGAAAATCAAGACGTGTGTAGCCGTCGCCGCCGGATACCATATCGGTCATTATTCCTTTTCTAAGGCCCATTTTCTCTATGACGATACCCGTATATTCGGGGGAAACATCAATAACCGCGTGTTCTATGGGTTCGAGTTTTCTGCCGTGTTCATCTGTATGAAATATAACACGCGGTTTGGAAACCTGCAGTTCGAATCCTTCGCGTCTCATATTTTCTATAAGAATGGCAAGCTGAAGTTCGCCGCGTCCTTTTACCGTGAATGACTCTGTTGAGTCTGTTTTTTCCAGTACAATGGAAACATTTGACTGAAGTTCTTTTTCGAGTCTTTCAAGAATATGCCGTGATGTTAAGAATTTACCTTCTCTGCCGGCAAAAGGAGAGTTGTTGACCATGAAGTTCATTGACATTGTGGGTTTATCTATGTCAATTACAGGGAGCGCCACCGGATGTTCTATGCAGGCAACGGTTTCGCCGACGTCTATTGATTCGCAGCCCGCAAGAGTAATGATATCTCCGGCGGAAGCGGTTGTTACTTCGGTTTTGTCAGGGCCGTTAAATGTGAATATTTTCGTGGCCTGAAAAGGGACCCGGCTGCCGGTGCTTTTTATAAGCAGCACCTCTTCGCCGCGGCTGACTGTTCCGTTGTGGATCTTTCCGGTGCCCATTTTTCCCACATAATTATCATAGCTTATGGCAGATACCAGCATCTGAAAAGGTTTTGAGATATCGCCGGAAGTATTTTCCACGTGCTTTATTATTGTATCAAAAAGAGGGATGATATCATTATTTTTATCTTCCCGGTGGTATCTGGCGATGCCTTCCTTTGCGGATGCATAGATCACGGGAAAATCAAGCTGTGCATCCTCGGCTCCGAGCTCTATAAACAGGTCAAATACGTCATCAAGCACTTTTTCGGGCCTTGCGTTCGGGCGGTCTATTTTATTTATTATAACTATAGGCATAAGGCCCGCCTCAAGTGACTTTTTCAGAACATATTTTGTCTGGGGCATCGCGCCCTCAAAGGCGTCTATTACAAGAAGTACGGAATCAACCATTTTCAGGATGCGCTGGACCTCTCCGCCGAAATCAGCGTGTCCGGGAGTATCAACGATGTTTATTTTATAGCCGTTATAGTTAAATGCGGCGTTTTTTGAAAAAATAGTTATACCGCGTTCGCGTTCAAGGTCATTTGAATCCATAAACTGGTCCTGAAGCGCCTGGTGGGACTTGAAAAAACCCGCCTGTCTGAGCATACAGTCCACAAGAGTTGTTTTGCCGTGGTCAACGTGCGCCACGATCGCTATGTTTTTAATGTTCGTCATTTTTTTACCCTGCCCGAAGGCATACTTTCCGTAAGATTAACTGCTAAAAGATTATACGTTCCGGGAAATGCATTGTCAACACAAATAAAGCGCTCCTGGACCCATGGGGCTGAAATCTGAATTTTTGAAAAATATGCGGCTTTAGAAAAAATTTATGTTATACTTATGTTTAAATTAAAATTAAAATTTACTGCGCAAGGAGGCATTAATGGGAAAACCTAAAATGGAATTTCTGGGAAACAAAGTGATTTTGAGGGCATCCGGCAGGCTGTGCAGCAGCACTGAGGAAGTTGTAAACAGCGCTTTTTTCAAGGAGGTGCTGGACAGATATATAGATATGCTCTCAAAAAGGCATTCTTTTCTTCTGGACATCTTCGGAGAGGAGGAAAAAAGCGTTTTGGAGCGTATGGGGAGGTTTTTTACCGAGCTTAAAAGCGGCAAAAACGAGAATGAGGCTTTCAGGGAAAAAAGAAAAATCAGCCCTGAACAGCGTGAAACACTGGCTACTGTCCTCGGGTATCTGTGTAAGATCAAATATGATGAAGTTCCAAAAGTAGTGGAAAACGCCGAAGTTCTGACATCCAATCCGGGGCTTTTGTTTCAGTTCGTGCAGGGGCTCTATGATTACTGGAGAAATTTTGACCGTTTTCTTTTTCTTACGGACAAAGAAAAAACAATGAAACCGCGGGACGCGATAAAGGACAATATTGAAAAATTATCAATACTGATAAAAGATGTCTACAGGGATATAAAAGAAAATTTATCGCTGAGTCCGCCGAAAGTTTTCAGGCAGGTGCGCGCGGGTGTTGAAATGACCGCGATAACGTGCGCTTCGTCCGCGTTTCCGCTGGGAGGCGTATATTCGAAACTGGCGGAGGTTGCCTTTATAAAAAATGTTATTATGGCGCCGCCGCTTATACTCACTCCTCCCATGAATAAACGGACGGGAAGTTTTGTAAAAGCGGATAAGAACCCGGTGGAAAAAGCCGGAATTGATCCGGCGGACTGGATCTGTTATCCGGCTAAAGCGGGCGAAGTTCTTATTTATGTTTACATTCATAAAAAATTTATTGAACTGGGTCTTTCGCTATGTAATCTTTTTGAGATAGCCGATGAAGAAGAACTAAGCCGCAAACCTGATGCTGTCTATCTTTATGGTGTGGCAAACGGCGCGGTAACAGGGCCCGAAGGCATGCAGACGGTTTTTTATGAGGATGAGGAAGAAGGGATCCTCACGGCGGGTGTGCCGGGCGGCGATGAGTTCGGGTATTTCGGATATCTGAAAAAAATGATGCTGACGCTCCATAATATAATTATGATGAAAAGAGGAAGAATGCCGTTTCACGGTGCGTTTATGCAGATCATGTTAAAGGGCGGAAAAAGCGCAAATGTTCTTATGATAGGAGATTCGGGGGCCGGGAAATCCGAGACAATAGAGGCCTTCAGGGAAATCGGCGATGAATACATACAGGACCTTATAGTCATTGCGGATGATATGGGCTCGCTTGAAAAGAACAATAAAGGCGAGGTTGTGGGATACGGCACTGAAATAGGCGCTTTTCTCAGGATCGACGATCTCAGTCCGGGATATGCGTTCGGTGAGCTGGATGCGGCCATAATGATGAGCGTCAGGCAGGCAAACGCGAGGCTCATAATACCTATCACGGATTATGAAACAGTAATGAAAGGATATAAAGTGGATTATGTCTTGTATGCCAACAATTATGACGAGAGCGGCGGTGCCATTGAAAAATTCACTTCGTCCCGGGATGCTCTTGAAGTATTCAGAAGCGGCAAGGTTATGAGCAAAGGCACCACAACATCCACGGGGATCGTTAATTCGTATTTTGCGAATATTTTCGGGCCGCCGGCGTATAAGGAACTGCATGACAGTCTTGCGGAAGAGTTTTTTGAGGCCTTTTTTAAGAAAGACACCTACGTCGGTGAGCTGCGCACACGGCTCGGGATCCCGGGGTTTGAAAGAAAGGGCCCTGAACAAAGCGCCAAAGCTCTGCTGGAAACGATTTTAAAAAGTTAAAAAGTTAAAAAGTTAAAAAGAAGGCGCTGTATAGAAAAAAAACAAGCCGGCCGGCGCGGTTTCCGGGCGGGGAAACTTGACGAATATCCGCTGACGCGTATAATTGGACAGTGGACAGAATATTAAAGGCTCAATAATTCTGCGGATGTGAAGGAATGAAAAAAATATCGGGAAAATGTCCGGAGGTGAAAAATGCAGCGGTTAAGAGATTTTTACGATATGATGAGAAGGAACAGGGACATAAGAAAAGAAATTACAGCCCTGTATATTCAGAAAGACAGGGTCCCTGATGAAAAAATAAGGGTTCTGAAGGAAAATCTTGAAAGTATAAAGAATGTACCGAATGAATCCGGGGTTTATGAACTTGAACTTTATGAGGGGCGCAGGATAAATATGGACTTTACTTATGAGATAGATGAACTTGAGAAAGATATCGTGTTTCTTGAAAGGCCTGAAAATGAGTTTTATGTTTTTCTGGATAATTATTACGAAGGATTTCAGAAAGCCGTGGATAAAACAGCGGAGTTTCTTGATGGTTTTGAGATTAATAATTTTATAACGGACAGGGACGGGACAATAAACAATTACTGTTCCAGATATCTTTCTTCTGTTCAGTCGGTTTATAACGCTGTCTTTTTGACGGGTTTTGCCCGGGAAAAAACAAAGAATTCTGTTATCCTCACTTCCGCCCCTCTTGCCGGCCCGGGCCTTATTGAGCTGAGTGTAAATCCGGAAGGGGTATTTATTTACGCGGGCTCCAAAGGCAGGGAATATATGGATAAATCCGGCGAAAAGGGCACAATGGAAATAGAGCCCGAAAAAAGAGAGATGCTCAGAAAACTCAATGAAAAGCTGATAGAACTTACGGAGAATCCCGAATATGCGATATTTAAACTGATAGGCTCCGGCCTTCAGTTTAAATTCGGACAGACCACCGCGGCAAGGCAGGATATAAAAGAAAGTATATCCAAAGAGAAATCCCTGGAATTTCTTGAAAAAATAAAAAATATCGTAAAGGAAATTGATCCGGAAAACAAAACATTCAGAATTGAAGATACAGGCAGGGATGTTGAAATAATACTGACCATTGAAAGCGAAGGGGAAGTGAAAGATTTTGATAAAGGGGACGGAGTAAAGCTTCTTAATGAAAGGCTTGATCTGCAGCTGAGTTCCGGCGGCAATCTTGTATGCGGTGATACGGTTTCTGATCTGCCTATGGTGGAGGCGGCGGTAAAAAAAGCGCCTGAAAGAACAAAGGCCTTTTTTGTGACAAACGACGGGAGCCTTGCGGAAAAACTGAAAAAGATATGTCCGGATTCCACGGCGGTTCCGTGCCCGGATGTTCTGGCCGCGGCATTATATAAAAGCTCAAAGGCCGGCAAAAAATGAACAGCGGCTGGACTTTAAGCTACGGCCGGTATGAGCCGGAAAAAGAACGGCTCAGAGAGTCTCTGACGGCGGTGGGGAACGGTTATTTTGCGTCAAGAGGATGCTTCCCCGGATCAAAATTCAGTGAAAACAGCCATTATCCCGGTACATATATCGCGAATTTATACAATAAGATACCTACCCGGCTTTACGGAAGGGATATCTACAACAATGACCTGGTTAACTGCCCGGACTGGCGGCTGACATTTTTCAGCCTGAACGGGTCGGATATAATAAATCCGCTTAAACAGAAAATAACCGGATACAGCCATAAACTGGATATTAAAAATGCTTTCAGCAGCCGTGAAATAAGTTTTGAACACAAGGACGGAAAAAAAACAACTTTAAAGATAAAAACCGCCGCAAGCATGAAACGCCCCCACTTTGCTTCCATGTATTATTCAATAACTCCGGAAAATTATTCAGGCAGTGTTGAGATAACAGCCGCGCTTGACGGAACGGTTATGAATATGGGGGTGGAAAGGTACAGGATGCTGAATAACAAACATCTGGCGCCCGTTGATGAAAGGTTTGAAAAAGACGGCGCGCTTCTCATCACCCGGACAACCGCGTCAAAAATAAGGATATTTAACGCGGCAAAATGCAGAGTGAGCTGTGAGGGCCGGCCGATAGAAACGGTCAAAAAGAAATATAAAGAAAAAGGATATATGGCGGAGAAGTTTGTTTTTGACGCGGAAAAAGGCAAAGAGTATATACTGGAAAAGACAGTCTGCATTTATACTTCAAAGGATGCCGATACCGAGGATCCGGAAAAAGAATGCCTTGCTTTTCTGGAGAAGGATATTGGATTTGAAGAAATAAAGGATGAAAATGCCGCGGAATGGAGGGAACTGTGGAAGACCGCGGACATAAAAGTAAAAGGCGATGACTTTGCGCAGCAGGCGCTGCGGCTTCACGCGTATCATCTGCTTGTGACGGCCTCCAGGCATAATATCAATATTCAGGCAGGGCTTCCGGCAAGAGGGCTTCACGGAGAAGCGTATCGGGGGCATATTTTCTGGGATGAGATTTTTACGATGTCTTTTTATACCGCGGCGTTTCCTTCGGTATGCAGAGGTCATCTGCTTTACCGTTATAACCATCTGGATGCGGCAAGAGAATACGCGAAGGAAAACGGCTATAAAGGCGCTATGTTTCCCTGGCAGACAGCGGATACCGGAGAAGAGGAAACACAGGTTATTCATTATAATCCTGTGTCGGAAAAATGGGACCCTGACCTGAGCCGGCGCCAGAGGCATGTTTCAATAGCAATTGGATATAATGTGCTCAGGTATCTGAGCGTAACGGATGACAGAGAGTTCTTTTATGACTGCGGCGCTGAAATGATCATAGAAATATCCCGTTTCTGGACAAGCATAGCGGAAAAAGGAGATGACGGAAGATACCATATAAAAGGAGTAATGGGTCCGGATGAGTTTCACGAAAAATATCCGGATACCCAAGAGCCCGGCCTAAACGACAATGCTTATACAAATATGGCGGTCAGCTGGTTTCTGGAAAGAGCCGCAGAGGTCATTGAAAACCTGCCGGATGACGTAAAGGATAAGATCGGAAAAAAAACAGGTTTTGAAGCGCATGAAACCGGGCAATGGGCGGAAACAGCCTCAAATATGTATTTCCCTTTTAAAAAAAACGGGCTTATAGAGCAGTTTGAGGGTTTCACTTCGCTGAAAGAACTTGATTTTGATAAATATAAAGAAAAGTATAAAAGCATAAACAGAATGGACAGAATTTTAAAAGCCGAAGATGATACGCCGGACAGATATCAGGTGATAAAGCAGGCCGATGCTCTTATGATATTTTATGTTGTTCCTCTGCCGGATGTTCTTCATACAATACAGAAGAACGGTTATGACATAGAAAATCCGTATGAACTGCTGAAAATTAATTTTGATTACTATCTGAAAAGATGCACTCACGGATCAACGCTCAGTTATATGATTCACGGCTGTATAATGAAAGATATACCGGCCTATAAGGCGAAGATGTTTGACTATTTCCGCAGGGCCCTTGAAAGCGATATTCACGATACTCAGGGAGGCACCACCGCGGAAGCGATCCACTGCGGCGTGATGGCAGGCACTATTAAGATGGCTGTAGAGGTTTTCGGCGGAATAACAATAAGGCACGGCGAGATAACCGTAAATCCCATGATGCCCGAACAGTGGGAATCACTGGAATTCACATTGAAGGTGCGCGGCGTGGATTATTATTTTTCGATAGACCGCGAAATAATAAAGGTCAGGGCCGTTATGAATAAAGATAAAAAAGTAAAATTAACAATAGCCGGCAACTTTTACCCTCTGGAAAACGGCAGCGAAATACAGATACCGTATAATGCGTCCTGCTGATATGCGTTTTATGAAAATACCCGCCGGATCCTGTCCGGAGAGGCGGCAAGGGGGCCGCTCTGATGAATGAACCGGAGAAACATCCGCGGGATATAAAAGCGGAAACACCAAACATCTGCATCAAAACTCCGGGATACAGAAGAACAGGCGCGAAAAAGATAAATGACCGGCATGGCGGAGACGGAAAGGCTTTGTTTTAAGGCGGAATTGGTTCTTGTATTGATGATTTTTTTGTGATATAAGTTGTTATTCACAAAAATGCCGGAAATAATTATGCGGTTTATAAAATAACGGAGTATTCGGATAAATGTTCAAGACAATCAGAAAAGTACTTGTGATAAAACTCAGGGACATAGGCGATATCGTGCTTTCCACTCCCGCGCTTAATACAATTTATGAAAATACAAATTACCCCGGCATAATTTATGTGGTTAAAAAAGGATACGGCAATTTCAAGTATCTGCTGCCGAACGTAAAGGAAGTGATTGAATACGACAGGAAATCGGTTTTTTCTTTTTTCTCGCTTATTTTTAAGCTCAGAAAACATAAATTTGACCTTGCTGTAAATTTCCACGCTTCTTTCAGGAGTGCGCTTATCGTCTTGTTCAGCGGCGCGAAATTCCGCCTGGTTCACAATCACAGCGGAAAGGATTATTTTTCTTCGGTTCCGCTTAATATAGAAGAAAAACCGAAAAAAAACACGCTCAGGGACCTGGATACGCTCGCACCGCTGAAAATGAAAACAACGCCGGAAACACTCAAAACCCGGCTGGTTTTAAAGGATGAGATATCACTGCTTCTTGATTTTGACGAAGTTGAGGGAGCGGTGGGTTTCGGCATAGGCGCAAAGCGCAGGGAAAAGATATGGGATAAAGAAAAATTCATCCGGCTGGGTCGGAAATTCGCGGAAGCGGGAGACACGGTGATAATCTGCTGTATAGAAAAGGAAAAAAAAGAAGGAAAAGAAATAGCGCAGGCCATAGGAGAAAATGCCAGGCTTTATATAAGCCATTTTCTGCATTTTGCGCATTATATAAGCAGGATGAAAGTTTTTGTCGGCAATGATTCCGCCCTTATTCATATTGCCGCGGCAGCGGGCACAAGAACCGTCGCGCTTTTCGGCCCTGAAAATCCCGAGGAGTGGCACCCGTACGAGGAAAAAGACGGACATATAGCGGTTTCGCACCTGAAAGAAATGGAAAAAGAAGGCATAGACATCCTTGACCGCAGGTTCAGAGAAAAATCCCGCGAACCAATGGACAGGATAACCGTGGATGAAGTGTATGAAGCGGCAAAGAAACTTACAGAGGAAAAAGAAGTATAGCGGATTTTGAGAAGAGCAGTTCAAAGGACAAAAGGATAAAAAATGAGTTTTGGGAATGGTAGTTCAAAGTTCAAAGATAAGGCAGTTCAAAGTTCAAAAGGACAAAAAAATGAGTTTTGAGCTTTGAG
>CAYTNY010000082.1:0-10247 GCA_964439215.1 uncultured Spirochaetia bacterium | reverse complement strand
GTTCTCCGTTTTTCCCTATTCCCTTATCCCTGTTTTTTTTAAACCTTTCTGTACAAAAGTATTATTAAGTATTATTTTATACTTGAAATACAGAAACACTAACGGTATAATTTATATATAACCATTATGGAGGTGTTCGGTGAGCAATAGTGTGACTTTTACGATGAAAATAGACAAAAAAGTAAGAGATAAGCTGAAAGAATTCTGTGAAAAAAAAGGTTTTGTTATGAAATCTTTTGTTGAGCGCGCTATTCTGGATGAGATAGAAAAAGAAGAGGAAAAAGAAGACCTGCTGGCAATAGCGCGGTATGAAAAATATGAAAGAAACAGTACGATTCCTTTGGAAACAGCGGCTGAGGAAGCCGGTTTTTATGGAAAAAAATAAAAAAATGAAATATGCTATTGAGGTTACAAGGCAGGCCGGGAAATTTTTAAAGGACGGCAAAATATCTGAAAATATCCGAAGAATGATTTATGAGCGGGTTCTACTGCTGGGGAAGGAGCCTTTTCCGCCCGGCGCAGTAAAACTTAAAGGAAACAGTTATTTCAGAATCAGGCAGGGCGATTACCGGATAATATACGAGGTGAGAAAAAAAGTTCTGATAATTGTAATTATCAGCATTGCCCACAGAAAAAATGTCTACAATAAAATATGAGTACCGAACTGCCTATAGATTGCAAGTTTTATTGCAACACTTCATAGAATCAAATTTCTTTTTTTGCACATACCGGAACACTTAATTCATACAGTTATTTATATTTCCCACAGGGCACCACCTTCTCCTTAATCTTTTTCCGGTATTTTTATGATTATATTTATAGTAAATACCGGCAAAGCATGAAAGCATTCATCCTTTGCTCCTCGAGGGAGAGGGAATTAATATACCCTCCACCTCTATGGAGGAGGATAGAGTATGTTATAGGCAGTTTTTTGTTACCCCTTTCTCTGAAAAAATAAGTCAAGCCCTTTTTCCCAGGTGTAGAGAGTGTGTATAATTAACTTTTTCTAAAAGGGGGCAGGGGGATTTTATAGAGGGGGTTAAGCAGCGGCAGAGCACTGTATGATATAATTTGATGATTAAACAGGAAATGGGCTGTATTTTGATATAGTTCCGGATGTTTTAGGTGCTGCAATTCATTTTACAATTCAGAGCAGAGTGTTTTGGCCTGTCACCGCAGAAACAGGGACAGTCCCTATTTCTGCGGTGACATACGGCGTCCGGAAAAACAAGGGCTTTTTTGGGCATGGATCCGGAAATGAAAGAAACAGCGGGGTGACAGTTTTTCCGGAAAATGATATCATTGTGTTAAGAAACAAGAAAAAAGGAGGCCGGTAAATATGAAAATAGCATTAGTTTATAATCTCCGGAAAGACGATAGTGAGAAAACGGCTGAAACCCTCAAAAGCAAAGATGTGGAGAAACTTCATAATGCAATAATGTCTTTGGGGCATGAAGTTGAACCTATAGAAGCATCGCAGGATCCTACGCTTTTTGTGAAACTGGTTTTTGATTTTGCTCCGGATCTTATTTTTAATGTGGCGGAAGGTGTTGAGGGAGAGGCAAGAGAAGCATTCTTTCCCGGGCTTTTCAGCCAGATGAACATTCCCTATACGGGAGGGAACGCTTCTCTTTTATTTGTAAATCTTAATAAACAGTTATCCAAGATAATTCTTGAAGAATACGGAATATTAACTCCAAAAGGAGCTGTTATTACACCGGAAAACAGGGAGCTTCCAAAGGAAATCGGTTTTCCCGCGATTCTTAAGCCAAATGCCGAAGGTTCAAGCAAAGGCATATCTGATGATTCTGTTGTAAAGGACGCGGATGAATATGAAAAGAAAATAAAGAAATTTCTTGATAAATATCCCGCCGGCGTGCTTGTTGAGCAGTATATTAAAGGCAGGGAAATCTCTGTCCCTTTTCTTGAGGCGTTTCCGGGCAAAGTGCTGGAGATCATCGAGTATGAAATGAAAAGCAAGGGGGGGAGCAAATATAATATTTTTGATTATGAAGCAAAGCAGTCCTCACTCGCTGATGTTGCTGATGTTAAATGTCCGCCGGAATTTAAGGAAGAGGAAAGAAGTATGGTTATGAATATGGTGAAAAAAGTTCTCAGTATAACAAAATGTCCTGATTTTGGCCGCGTGGATATAAGGATAGACGAAAAAGGATATCCGTATTTTATTGAACTTAATCCGCTTCCGTCGCTTCATGTGAATGGCTCGCTTATGCTCTGTGCGAAGGCAAGAGGGTTGTCATATGAAGACGTTATAAAACTGGTTATAAGGTCCGCGTCTGAAAATTACAGGCTGCCTATGGAAAAAACAGAAAATGAGAAAAAAAAGGAAATGATTGCCGACGGCAGAAGAATGAGCGCAAGAGAACTGGGGATATTAATAGGGCGTTTTAAAACAGGGTTGAATAATAATATTACGGATGTGGAAGGAGTCAAAGTAGGGCACGTTACAAAGATAGAGGATGGTGTTATTGTGCCCGGAACAGATAAAAAAAGTTCTGTGAGGGCGGGGGTTACCGCAATAGTGCCTGCGGAAGGCGATATGATGAATAAAAAACTGGCGGCCGGGGGGTTTGTTCTTAACGGTATCGGCGAACTGGCAGGCTTTCATCAGGTTATAGAATGGGGATGGCTGGAAAGCCCCGTGTTTTTATCAAATACGATTTCTCTGGGGAAGGTTCATCAGGCAGCTGTTGACTATATGCTGGAAAAATATCCTTCGGCATCGGGCGGGCAGCGCGGTGTCCTGCCCGTGGTAGGCGAAACCGATGATTCTTTTTTAAATGACATACGGATTCCTTCCATAGACGTAAAAGATATTCTTGACGCGGTTCAGTACGCGTCGTCAGGAGAGATTCCCCAGGGCTCGGTCGGAGCGGGAACCGGCATGATAACCATGGATTTTGCAGGAGGGATAGGGTCATCTTCCCGTGTTGTTGAAGTTGACGGCACTCCGTATAATATAGGGGTGCTTGTTCTTTCCAATTTCGGCAGAATGAAAAATCTTACCATTGAAGGCGCTGTTGCGGGAAGGGAACTGGACGCCCTGTATCCATATGATATACGCAGGCATAATTCCTATGGATCCATAATAACGGTTGTTGCCACTGATGCGCCTTTGCTTTCCAATCAGCTTACAAGATTGTCCAAAAGAGCGGCCCTGGGGCTTGGCAGAGCAGGTTCCCACGCAGCCTCTACCAGCGGCGAAATTGTTGTGGCGTTCAGCACAAAAACAGTTCTGGATGTACAGGATGAAAAAAGAAATTCCGTATTAAGAGCGGATTTTATAGGGGATACACGTATTTCCGATATGTACGAGGCGGTGATTGAAGCATCCCATGAAGCGGTTTTGAACGCTGTTTTTATGTCATCCGGAATGACGGGGAAAGACGGAAGAATTGCTCCGGCAATACCTTATGATGAAGTAATGAAAATACTGGGGAAAGGGAAATAATGCTATTGCGTCCGGCATAGGGTGTGAGGTTATCCGGCGGGGTAAAAAAAACTTGACTTTTATACAATAGTTAATTAAACTTTATGATGTTAGGCAGAACTAACAAAATATTAAAAAGGACAGAAAAATGGAAAATAAGAAAATAATAAAAATAGCCATTGCGGGAAATCCAAACACGGGGAAAACGTCTCTGTTTAATGTATTGACAGGAACACATCAGCATGTTGGGAACTGGCCCGGTGTTACGGTTGAAAAAAAAGAAGGTTTTTTTGATTACGGCGGATACCGTATAGAGGTAATAGATCTTCCCGGTATTTATGGTTTTTCCGCGTATTCTCTTGACGAAAGGGTGGCGAGAGAGTTCCTGCTTTCCGGAGAAACAGATATAATAATAAATATTGTTGACAGCACAAACTTAGAGAGGAACCTTTACCTGAATCTTGAATTTATGGAACTCGGCATGCCTATGATCGTGGGCCTGAATATGTATGATGAACTGGAAAAAAAAGGGCAGGAGATAAATGTGAGCCTTCTGGAGAAAAATCTCGGCGCGGAAGCCGTAAAACTTACGGCGCGTACAGGCAGGGGAGCAGAAGCACTGAAGGAAAAAATAGTAAAATGTTTTGAGAACAAGAAATGTATTAATAAGAGTACATTTATTTATCCTGAAAATGTCCGTCCTGAAATAGAAAAGATAACGGAGATGCTGAGAAAAAAAACAGAAAAAAAATATTCATATTCAAGGAAATGGCTCGCTATAGAACTCCTTGAAGGGGAATCGGATGTAATTGAAAAATTATCGCGGAATGAATGGTTCCCGGAAATAAAAGCGCAGATGGATAAATCCGCGGAAACAATCACAAGGGAATCGGGCAAAGATGCTTCTGAATATATTATAGAGGCTAAATATTCATATCTTAAAGGGCTTGTTCTTGAAGTTGTTAAAAAGAAAAATCCGGAGATGAGCCTGCAGGAAAGGCTGGATTTTTCCGATAAAATTGACAGGATAATAACCAATAGTTATCTTGGAGTTCCGATATTTCTGATTATAATGTTCCTGACTTTTTTTCTTACTTTCAGTCTGGGGAATCCGCTGTCAGGGCTTATAGAATACGGATTCTCACGTCTCTCGCGGGGGGTGGAGCATATTTTAGGCGCTGCGGGGGCGGCTCCTGTTCTGATATCTTTTTTCACTGACGGTATTATAGGCGGCGTGGGTGCGGTTATAGTTTTTCTTCCCAATATACTTATTCTGTTCCTGCTGATAGCCGTTCTGGAAGACAGCGGTTATATGGCAAGAGCGGCCTTTGTGATGGACAGGTTTATGCACAAGATCGGACTTCACGGGAAATCTTTTATACCGATGATAATAGGTTTTGGATGCAATGTCCCGGCGATAATGGCGGTAAGGACCCTTGAGAATAAAAAAGACAGGTTTCTTACTATTCTGATAATACCGTTTATGTCATGTTCCGCGCGAATGCCTGTTTATATACTTTTTACATCCGCGTTCTTTAAGGAGCATCAGGCGGCTGTTGTTTTTTTACTTTATCTTATTGGCCTTGCGGCAGGGGTTTTAAGTGTCAAGATATTCAGGCTTTCATTGTTCAGGCAGAAGGATACTCCGCTTATTATGGAAATGCCGCCTTACAGGATACCTCAGTTCAGATCGCTTTATAATCAGACTTCTTTCAGGGGCAGGGCGTTCTTGAGAAAAGCCGGTACGGTAATACTGGCGGGTGTTGTGGTTATATGGCTGCTGGGCAATATACCATTCGGTGTTGACTACGCTTCCGGCAGCAGCCTGCTTGGTATTATGGGCAAAATTACGGCTCCTGTTTTTGAACCTGCGGGATTTGGTTTCTGGCAGGCAGGTGTTGCGGTTATATCGGGAGTTCTTGCAAAAGAGGTCATTATAGGTGTTTTTGGGGCGTTATACGGCGGTGAAGAAACTCTTGCGCTTGCGGTCAGCGGTGTTTTTTCGCCTCTGTCGGCATTTTCTTTTATGGTATTTGTACTGCTTTATGTTCCCTGCATTCCAGCGCTGGCGGTTATAAAGTCTGAATCCAATGCAAAATGGCAGTGGAGCATAATAGCATATACTTTTGCAGTTGCCTGGGCGGCATCTACAATATTATATCAGGGCGGCAGACTGCTGGGATTTGAATAAACGCATATTCTGCATCCCCGGAATATTTGTTGTTCTGAAAATAGATGTGTTAAAAAACCATAAAAAATGCTATATTACTCCAATATAACAGCCGTTAGCGATGATAAAAAACCTCTTGATATAGTCTTTTATTTCTGTTTTTATTATGCTGTATTCCGGCCGATGACTGCTGCTGAAGGTTCTGATGATTTTTTTTGAAAATGCGGTGAAAAGGGAGTTATGTTATGCCATGTTATAAACAAAGTATTATGGAGACGGCCGGCCAGGAGGATACGGGTGTTCTTGATAAATGGCTCATAGAAAGGTATTTCAGGAAAAAAACAGGAAAAGTCTATCGTTTTTTTAAAAGTCTTGAAAATAATTTTATAACAAAACTTCTGGAGTATTCACTGATAGGCGGAATGACGACAGGGGGCTTTCAGAAACGGCTGGGAAAAGCACTCGGCGATGATCCGCTTGAATATACTTTATGGTCTGTTTTTTACGGATTGGTTGTAAATCTCGGCAAGTATGCTTATGCTTACTGGGCCTATGGTTTTTCAGCCGTGTCTTTTACGGCGGCTCCCATAGAACTTTGGGGGCATGCGCTTGTTTTGGCAAATATATACAGATATATTCATGCGAAAGCAATTAAAGAACCTATTGGAACTCCGTATGTATGGGTATTCAGTCTTTTCTTTCTTATTAAGGACAGATATAAAAAGAAAGTTATTAAACGGAAAGCCTGCAGATGTGAGACTGTGTAAGGAAAGAATAAGTCCGGGGTAATTTGTCTGATCTTATTATATTGATTTTATCCGCAAATGAGGTTTGTGTTTTATTTCATTCTTTACAGGATAATGATTTCCTGTTAAAATTTTTTATATCCGCAGATCAATGAGGGAGCTCAGGAGGACGGAATTTGATGAGAAAAAAGAAAAAAACCGCAAAAAAGCCGGTGAAAAAAACTGTTAAATCCGTTAAGGCCGCCGCCCGCAGACAGGAGTCCGGATCCGAAGCCGCGGAAGATTTAAAAACGTCCAATGTAATTATCCGTATAATAAAGAAAACTTACAGGATTACCGCGTCTGCCGGAAGATTTATATGGCTCCCTGTAAAGTTTTCTTTTAGAAAACCTGAATTTACCCTGGCGCCGGTTTCCGTTCTGGTGTTTATATCCTCTTTTCTTGCGCTTACGGGATGGAACCCCGCGTTCCGGTGGCATTATATTCTTTTTAAGAAAATAAACATGCCTTTTGATGTCATATATATTTCAGGACTGAACCTGAAGTTTCCCCAGTATTTTTTTCCGAATCTTATTATTCTGACGCTTATGGTTATGCTCATGCTCTATATTGCAGGGAAAAAAAATGCTGTTTTTAAAAGGACGGGCAAAAGTGTTTTTTGGTGTACGTATTGGTTCCTGGCCGCGGTTATATATACGGGTCTGATCAGTTTGTATTTAAATGAAAAAATGTATGTTCTGCAGAACGTACTGTTTTTTGCAGCGGTTGTTCTTGCGGGATACTGGTTTTTCCGCAGGGATAAAAGGCCCGATGATCCCGCAAAAACGTTCCGGCCGGCAGGGAAAAAAGAAATAAAATATCTCCTGTTGTTTAATGTTTTTGTTTTTATTCTTTATGTGTTTGACTGGAACTCCTGGAAATATTCTTTTATCGGAGATGAATATGCGTTTTTGAATTTTGCAAAAGGGATCTTGGACGGGGGATATCCGCTGAAAATGCTTTATGAAACAGGGGTTTACGGTTATCATCCCATATGGGGAAGTATTTACCAGGCATCAGTCATGAAGCTTGCGGGCAGTGTGTTTTTGGGCTGGAAGCTCAGCTCCGCGATAATTGTTCCGCTGTCTGTTGTTCCGTTTTATTTATGGGTGCGGATGCTTTTTAATAAAAGTACGGCGGCCCTTGCTGTGGTTTCTTTTGTTTTTGCGCTTCCGCTGCTTGCGTTCTCTCATATAGGGTACAACAATATTCACGCGGTTTTTCCGTTTGTCACGGGGATGTTTCTTTTTGAACTGGCTCTCAGGAAAAGGTCCTATTTTTATACTTTTCTGGCCGCGGCTGTGATGGGGATAGGGTGCTACAGTTTCTTTGCCGCAAGACTCACAATAATCATAGCCGCGCTTTACTGGCTTTTTCATCCTCTCAGAAAAGAGTATGGTTTTTCACGGTTGTTTGCGGCGCTGGGAATGTATCTGTCAATAATTGTTTTTGTATTTCTTAATCCGGATTTTATGGCGGAAATGACAGCGCAGTCGGTATTCAGCGGCAGCGAGATATCGGATCCTTCAAAGCGCCCGGCGTATATGCTGCTGAATTATATTCATACATTTTTTTCTTTTGTACACAGGGAAATGTCCAGCCACTATATTGCGGGCAGGCTTGCGGATGTTGTATCTGCGGCGGGGATTATTGCCGGGCTGGTATGGAGTGCTGTTTCTTTCGGGAAAGACTGGCGAGCCCGTTTTTTGCTGTCGGGATATGCGGTTCTGGTGTTTTTTATAGGCGCGATAGTGCAGTATAAATATCCGACAAATACCAGGCTGCTTTTTCTGAGCCCTATGCTTGCGGTATTTGCGGGTATAGGCATAACAAGAATAGCTTCCATGGCCGTATTGTTTAAACGCCCTTTGAAAAAATACAGGATATTTCTTGCCGGTGCGGCGGTTTTGATCGCGGTATTTGCGGCAAAACAGTTTTATTCCGACATGCCCGGAAATTTCAGGTTTACTCCGGAGGCTTATGTTATAAAAACACTTCAGAAATACAGCCGTGCCGGCAATGTTTTTCTTTTGATGACAGATGCGACGGAAAAGATACACAGAATAGAGGAGCTTGCGGATTATTACGGCGAGGGGGAAAGGCTCCGCAAGATCAGCCGCAGGCAGATTGAAGTTCTTATGGAGAAAGATTCGCTGAAAGGATCCGTTGTTATAATCGGAAGGGATGCCGGTGCGCTGCAGAAACAGCTGCCGCGTTATACCTATAGTGAAAATATAATAAGGGATTACAAAGGCAGGCCGGTTTTTTATGTGTATGATCTAAATGATGAAAAATATTACAGGGGATTTAAAGAACTCTGGAAAACAGGTGAAACGGATTATATGCCGCCGCGGGGGCCGGTGAAGAAAGAAGAAACTGCTGAAAAAAGAAGATCCGTAAAAACTGCTGTTCCGCGTTTAAGGCCCGAAAAAGAGAAGAAAGAGACTATAAAATACGAAAAAAACGCGCTTGTTCTTGAGGCTGTTGTTGTTGAGGATTTTCCGGACTGCCGGCCGCCGGAAAAGGCAAATGAACGCAGGATCGCGGAATATGAGATTCTGCCGCTGAAAGTAGAAGGTGATTATAATACCCCGTCTGATATTGCGGTTTCGCGCGGCGGCGGAAAAATGGTAATTGCCGACGGCAAGGGGGACGCGTTTTACATATTAAAGCGTGAAAAAGACGATGAGTATTCTGTTTATAAAAAAATAGAGCTTGGCGGGAAAAAAGGCATTTTCGGCTTGGGTGCGGCCGGAGAAAGGCAGGAGCATTTTTATGCCGCATATGATGATGTAAATGATATTATATATCTTCTTGATGAAGGACGCGCGGTAATAAAAAAATATACGCCGGAAGGGCGCTATATTGAGGAATTTGCAAATGGAGGTTTTTTAAAAGGAGCGCGCGGCATCTATGTATCCGGCGATGGAGAAAAAATAGGCATTGCTGCGCCGGGCAGAAATCTTACCACTGTTCTTGACCGCAAAGGAGCCGAAATACATACATATAAAACTGATTACGGCGGAGCGTGCGGGCAGTACAGCCAGCCGTGTTATATTGCACTGGGTGAAGACGGGAAAAGATATGTGGTTGATACAGGCAATGGGCGCGTGATGATATTTGACAGAAATATGAAGTATCTGGACAGCCGGTTTATCGGGCGGTGTTCCACCATACACGGGCCCCAGATAGTTGTGGATGATAACCGCGGATATTTCGCGGTCACCAGCCAGTATGATAAAAAAATCATGATTTTTGATACTGAAAAGAACGAAGTTATGAATATTGATCTAAGCGCTGTATCCGGCGCTGATTTTGCGTCTCCGGCGCCGCTGTCAATGGACGGAATAGGAAATATTTATGTACTTGACCCGCGGACAAAGGCTGCCGCAAAGATAAAGATAAAATAAAAAACACATCAAAAGAAGGAAAAGGTTATGAAGGAGTTTCTTATATCTTCGGCGGCGGCGGCGTGTTTTTTGCTTTCAGCAGGATGAATGAAGGACGCCGCATTATCCGGCCGGCGCATTTGCTGCCGCCAATCAGCTCCCGGCAGCGATTGCCAAACAGCAGGTAAAAGCGAAAGAACAGCGCGGTTCAAAGTTTATAACAAATTTTAAACATTACTGTTTTATTATTGAACTATGAAATGTATTATCCTTGAATCATTTCTTTCATCCAAAATTCCACGCTTTTTGTCTTTGGGCTGGATTGTAAAATGAATTGCAACACCTAAAACCTCCGGAAATACATCGAAATACAACTCTCTTTCTCTAATTCTTTTTCGGTATTTTTTTGATTATATTTAAAGTAAATACCGGCAAAGCATGCAAGCATTCAT
>CAYTNY010000081.1:0-10334 GCA_964439215.1 uncultured Spirochaetia bacterium | reverse complement strand
CCTGAAAAATCAGAGCCTGAAAAATCAGAGCCTGAAAAACCAGAGCCCGGAAAACCAGAGCCTGAAAAACCATTTGAAAAAGAAAAAAATAATAAATTTAAAAATCCCGGCATAAAAGATATTCCCGGAGAAAGAGGATCAATGATTATGCCTGCAAAGGCGGCTGAAAGAGCGGGAGGAAGAGCCGGTATATCTCCGAATAATCTGCGTACGTCACAGGGAGGCACAACGCTTCATCTTTCTTATGTGCCGGGCAAAGATGCCGGGGAATATAAAACAATAAAATTTATAATACCGGAAGGACTGCCGAAACCGGAATCTGATCCTTTAAAAGAAGGTTATTTTACCATTGATGTATCAGACGGTGTTGTTATATCTTCTGACGCACAGGACAGAGAAATCACAGTTACCGTGCATAAACTTATGCCTGAAAAAGGAAAAGTGACAGTTAATTATGGCAGTAAAAAAAGCGGGGGCCCCGGTATTACCGCGCCGGGTGAAACCGGAGAATATGTTTTCAGGGTTTTAACTGCAGAAAATGATATGAATGAACCGCTGGAAATAGATGTGAGCCCGATACTTGAAGTTAATTAAAGAAAACCATAAACAGCAGAATAACAGAAATTTAAAAGTGCTGATAATTATTGCGGTATTTGCTGTTATCGCGGCCGTTATTGTGGTCTTTAAAGCGTTCAGCCCCGGATCCGGATCTGAAGGCGTGCAGAATGAGCAGGATTTTCAGGCGGCTCAAACAGCTGAGGCTTCAGCCGCAAAAGCGTATTCACGGGGGGGCTTGATTAATAAAGCGTATGAAATTATTGCGGAGGAAGGCGAACTGTATATAAAAGTTCCTTTTAAAGGCAGAGTGACGGACGCAAAAGGAGTGCGGAAAGAAACAGACGCAATATATTATTATGCGGTTTATGACCGTGAGCGTGAAATGCCTGTTCTGCGGAAAAAAATCTGGGTGGATTATTCCGGCGTTCCGGTGAAAGAGGAAAAATATATTACAGAAGGCGGCAGTTATATTATGAAAGGTTATTTCAGGGACAGGGTAAAAATAGAAGAATTTAATATTATGATATTTGAAATGACAGATGCGGAATATTATGACGGTGATTTTGAGCCCTTGAAATCCGATGAATAGTTTCAAAATTCCGGCCGGACGGGAGTCCGGATTTTAAAAATAAAGGGTTGTGCCTAAAGAAGGAAAAACAGATATTTTTCTGTTGAATTTTTTTTAAAAATGAACTATATTGATTTTATAAAAAGATATCATAAAAAGGGAGTTTTAAGTGCTTCATAAAATTTACAGAATATCCATAGATACACTTACACATGTTAAAAGTATTTCTTTAAAGCGCGTGTTTATCCTGTTTTTGCTTATGCTGTTTATAGGCAGTGTGACCTTGGGCACGCTGTTTCTGAGCGAAAAAGAATCAGTTGCTTATATGCCCGAAAAGCAGGGGGCAATAACCGGCCGGCTCCAGGCAAAAGGGATTGATATAAGGGAAGTATTTAATGATCAGTATAAAGAAATATCCGAAAGGGATAAAGAACTTGCGTATGTTTACCTGAGGAAGAAATTCAAAGGAAGAAACGTATCATTTTTTATACATAAGATTAAACGGGGGGAGAATTTCTGGGGAATTGCCAAAAGAAACGGGGTCAATATAGACACAATAGTGGGGGCAAATCCCGAACTTAATGATCTTATCGCGAGAACAGGAAAAGAAATAATAATTCTGTCAAAAACAGGAGTGCTTCATGAAGTAAGAGACGCTGAAGAAAGTCTTGAAATGCTGTCGCAGCTTTATAGTGTAACAATGGAAAAAATACTGGCGTATAATGATATTAAAAATAATGAAATAAAAGTAGGGGATGTTCTTTTTATACGCAGGGCAAAACCTGTTTATATGAGCGAAAGCTTAAAAAGTCTTTTTTATGAAAGAAAACTTTTCCGGTCGCCCATATCGGGTGTATATACATCTTTGTTCGGGCCGCGTGTTCATCCCATTACCGGGCAGAATAGTTTTCATGAGGGTGTTGATATACGGGCGAAAATCGGAACCTGGGTCGGGGCCGCTGCCGACGGAAAAGTAATATATTCAGGGTGGGCCCAGGGCTGGGGGCACTGTGTCAGAATAAAGCATAAGGACGGATTTGTAAGTGTGTATGCCCATTTAAGCAAAAGAAATGTTAAAACCGGCCAGAAAGTAAAAAGCGGGAAACTCATAGCAAAAACAGGAAAATCCGGAAGAGCCACCGGCCCGCATCTGCATTTCGGGATATATAAGAACGGCAGGCCCCATGATCCGCTGAAATATATATGGTAATAAAGAAATCATTAATAATTAAAAATATACGGTCATAAAAAGTGCGCTGTGCTTTTGTGTATCCGCCGGATACAAGAGGCGGCAAAACGCCGCTTCTCGGACAGAACCGGCAGTTTAAATACACACATTCCCGTCAGATAAAAATATATCCGCTTATCCCCGCTCATACCGTTACAAATCTCAAGAACAGCGGCCATGAAGTGCTGTTTCTTGACGGCATAAACCGCAATATGACATACGGCGGATTTTCCGGAAAACTGGATGAATTCTCGCCTGACATGATTATTATTGAGACAAAGGCTCCAATAATAAAAAAACACCGGCATTTTATAAATGAATTCAAACAAAAGCATCCCGGCGTAAAAACAGTAATTACCGGGGATCATGTATCATTTTTTCCCGAAGAAATAATGGCGGAATGCGGAGTTGATTATGCGGTTTGCGGCGGAGATTATGATGTAAGCATAACCAAACTTGCGGGCTGGATTGAAGGGAAGAACAAGATTCCGGAAGGTGTTTATTACAGGGCCGAAGACGGAATAAAAAATTCAGGGCCGCCTTTGCGGCATGATAATCTGGATGCCCTTCCGTTTATTGACAGGGAAACAACAAACTGGAAGATCTATGGTGAAGCGTATCTTCTGAGGCCGGCCGCATATATTCTTACGGGCAGGGGCTGCGGCAGAGAAAACGGAAATGAGTATTCCTGTGAAACAGGGGGTATCTGCACGTTCTGTATATGGCAGCATGCTTTCTGGCAGAAAAAAGCAAGGCTGCGCACTCCTTTCAATGTCGCGGAAGAAATAGAAATACTGGTGAAAAAATACGGAGTTTATGAAATATTTGACGATAATGAGTCAGGAGCCCTGTGGAGTACACGCTGGCTGGAAGAATTTCTGATTGAAACAGAAAAGAGAAAACTTAAAGGGAAATTCAGAATGTCATCAAACGCACGAGCGGAGGATCTGACCGAAAAGAAATGCGGTCTGATGAAAAAGACAGGATACAGGCTGTTGAAGGTCGGTATGGAGTCAGGAAACAATTTGACGCTTGAAAAGATAGGAAAACTAGAAAGTATAGAAGTTATAAAAGAAAATATAAAAAGGGCGAAAAGATACGGCTTCAAGATACTTATGACAATGATGGCGGGTTATCCCTGGGAAAGCGAAGATGATGTAAACCGGACCTATGAAACTGCAAAGGAGCTTATGCTTTACAGGACGCATTTCGGTGATTCTCTGCAGGCATCCATTGTTATGCCCTATCCGGGGACGCCTCTGTATAAACAGGCGGAAAAAGAAGGGCTGCTGACTGCCGCGGGAAAGAACTATGAAAAAATGGATATGGAGCACGATATATTAAAATCGGAAATTGACACGTCTTACTGGTGCAGGAAAATGTGGAACATACATAAACATCCGGTTTTTCTGCTTAAAAGTCTTTTGTCCATAAGATCACCGGAAGAAATTGATCTTGCTTTTAGAGGCGTAAAAAGTCTTTTGGGCCACACAAAGGATTATTAGGCTGTTTTTTTAAAAAATAAAAAAAGCGCGCCCGCGGCAATGCCGGGCGCGCTTTTTCTGTGTTTATCCTATTGCTTTATTTCCTTTTTCGCCGGTTCTTATCCTTATGCATTCTTCCATATTAAAAATGAAAATTTTACCGTCGCCTATTTCACCCGAACCCGCGCTTTTCTTTATTGCTTCTATGCAGGGGTCCAGGAAATCGGCGTTTACCGCGATTTCAAGTTTAAGTTTGCGCAGCATATTTCCTGTTTCTTTGTTTCCTCTGTAAACTTCTGTTATGCCTTTCTGCCGGCCGTGCCCCAAAACTTCGGAGACGGTCATAAGGTTTATGTCTTTTTCGTAAAGAGCTTTTTTTACGTCTTCAAGCTTATGCGGCTGTATTACAGCTATGACATACTTCATTTTTATGCCTCCTTTTCCGGCTATGTTTTTCCGGAGTTGTTATATTAATCAACAAGGGTATAAGCCCTTTCATTGTGTTCCGCAAGGTCAATGCCGATTGCTTCTGTTTTATCATCTATTCTCATGCCGATCAACAGGTCCACTGCCTTGTAAATTATGATTGTCACAACAAGAGAATAAACGATTGTGGCGGCTACTGAGACAAACTGGGGCCACATTACGGATGCATTGCCTTCAATGAGCCCTTTTGTTCCGCCGATAGCCTCCAGCGCAAAAACACCTGTCAAAAGAGCACCTACAATACCGCCTATTCCGTGAACTCCGAAAGCATCCAAAGAATCATCATAGCCAAGCTTCGGTTTGATGACAGCGACTGCTGTGTAGCAGATTACTGCCGATGCAAGTCCTATGATAATTGCTCCTGTTACATCCACAAAGCCTGATGCGGGTGTTATGGCAACCAGGCCCGCTACCACTCCGGTAACAAATCCCAGCATTGTGGGGCGGCCTGTTATAATGCGGTCCATAAGGATCCAGCCCAAAGCTCCGGCTGAAGCCGCTATGTTTGTTACCACAAAAGCGTTTACCGCAGTGCCGTCAGCGGCAAGCTGCGAGCCCGCGTTAAAACCGAACCATCCGAACCAAAGCAGAGCCGCGCCTAAAACCGTCATAGGGAGATTGTGGGGCGTGGGAGTGTGGCCCGCGCCTTTTCTTCTTCCTATAAGAAACGCCACAACAAGAGCCGCTATCCCCGCGTTTATGTGAACAACGGTGCCGCCCGCGAAATCAAGCGCTCCCATTTCACCCAGCCATCCTCCTCCCCATACCCAGTGGCATACGGGAGCATAAACAAAGGTCCCCCACAAGAGTATAAAAAGGAGATAACCGGAGAATTTCATGCGCTCAACAAACGCTCCTATGATAAGGGCAGGCGTGATTATCGCGAACATACCCTGAAATACCATAAAGAGCTGATGAGGTATTGTGGACCCTTCAAGCGGCGCGAGCCCTACGCCCTTTAATGCTATATAATCGAATCCTCCGATAAAAGCATTTCCGGGAGCAAACGCGAGCGAGTATCCCCAAAGAACCCACATTATTGACATTACTGCCATGGCGCTCATTGTTTTCATAAGCACTTCCAGCATGTTTTTTCTTCTTACCATACCTCCGTAAAACAAAGCGAGGCCCGGCGTCATAAGAAGAACAAGGGCGGATGCAACAATCATCCAGGCGGTATCTCCGGTGTCTATTTCCGGAACGCCTCCTTCCGCAAACAGCGCGGATGAAAAGACAAGCAAAAACATAATAGAACTCAGAATGTGTCTCATAAGAAAGCCTCCTTTCGCTGATTTTTAATAATCATTTTAAATTCCGTAGCTGATTCCCAAAGAGATAAAGAAATCGTGTTCGTACTGATCGTCAAGCGCTATCTGTCCGGTAAGGCCGGCTGATGCCGAAAAGTTTTCAATTCCGTAAGAAACCGAAGCTGAAGGGGCAAGAACAGTAAAGGATTTTTCATAACCCCATTGTCCGAAATTGTATCCAAGGCCGGCGCCGAGGGAAACCGCGACAGGCTCAAAATCAAGATCGTGCGATATTCCGGCGTCCAGATAGCCTCCGCTGCCTCCAACGGTGTCGTAATAAAAGGCGGCATAAGGAGAAGCGGGTACATCTCCGGCGATCCCTATGAATACTTCGGTTGAGTTATTCCCGTCCGAAACCGGAGTATAAGGGAAAGTATAAACCGTAAAACCCGATGATATTTCAAGAAAATCCGCTCCGGGAACCGTTTCAGAGTAGCTTATTGTGTAATCAGCTTCTTCAAATTCTCCTGATTCAAGACTGTGGCTTCCCCAAAAACCGAAAGCGAGACTCCCGAATGAAATATCAAAACCGGGCTGCAGGGAAAAACTTTCACTTAGAACCTGCCCTCTCCAAAGGTATTTTGTTACTGCATCTGTGTAGGCTTCTGCCGAAAAATCCGAGGCAAAAACCGCTGTGGAGCATAAAACTGATATTACCGCTGCTGCAAGAAATCTTTTCATCTTTTGTTCCTCCTTTTTTTAAAATAAAATCCTTTAAAAGGATTTTTAGTAAACACTTAAATAGTCCTTTAAAAAATTCAGATAACCGATTATGTATTTCATCTCAATCATCTCCTTTCTTTTTGTGTTCCTATGTATGATATATGCAATAGACGTGCCGCAAAATTATGCGTTTAAAACCGCATTTAAAAGAGATGCCGGATACATAAATGGTTAAAAAATATACGCTTTTTTGAAAAATGGTTAAAAAACAGCCAATTTGCTTTTTGCCGCGAATGCGGGTATACTTATGATAAGGTTATGCGGAAGCAAATATATCCGGTTAATTACGGAAACAGGAGGGCTATTATGAAGATAAAGGTAAGTATAGTCATACCTGAAATAACCACAGAAATAACCTTAACAGAACTTATGCAGTGGGAAAAGTTCAGGGGAATAACTCCTGAATATGAAATGAACCATACAAATACATATGAGGATTATTTTCTGGACGAAGGCGCTGACGCAAGAAAACATATTTATATATCCGTGAACTGAGTTGTTGTGTATTTAATAAAGCTGCTGTGTTTTAAAGGAATTATGCAGGATCTGTAATTACGGTTTTGATTTTGGATGGTATAGAACAAAAAAGGCAACATAAGGTATAAGTTAAGATTTTGGTGTTTTATTTTTTTAATATATTGACAGATTTAAGAGAATGAGTATAATATTTTTAACATACCCGCCACGCCTCTCGCAGAAGCGCATTTTGGGCGGGTTTTTTTTATTTATGAAGGGGAAAAATGCAGGATTACACAAAACCGGCACTTACCATTGAAGAACAAATAAGGCTTTTGAAATCCAGAGGCCTGCTGTTCTATAATGAAGATAATGCAAGGAAAGCGGTTAAACAGATTAATTACTATCGATTAAGCGCATATTGTATTCCATTTGAAACCCGCAGACATCAGTTTGAAAAAGATGTATCCTTTGAAGATGTTTTGGGCTTATATGAATTTGATAGATGTTTGAGGTTTCTCATAGATGAAGCGTTAGAGGTTATTGAAATTTCATTGAGAGCGCAGATTTCATACTATTTAGCGCGTAAATATGGTGCGTTTTCCCACGAAGAACAAAAAAATTTTTTTATCAGCCGGAAATTCAATTATTCTGAGTGGTTAAATAAAGTTCACGAAGAGATTCGCCGCTCCAATGAAATATTTATTAAGCACTATAAGAATAAATATAATGATTTTCCGGTTATACCCATATGGATGGCCGTAGAAGTAATGTCGTTTGGTTCATTGTCTGTTATATATCATAACCTGAAAAGACCCGATCAAAAAGCAGTAGCCGCGGAATATTGCCTGCATTATAGAGTTCTTGCTTCTTGGCTGCATACATTTACATATATAAGAAACATATGCGCCCATCACAGCCGGCTATGGAATAAAGAATTATCTATTGCTATGGAAGTTCCCAAGAAAGAAGAATGGAAACAGGTGAAGGCTAAAAGAATAGCATCTGTATTATATGCAATAATATATATGCTTAAAAAGGTAATATATGATTGACAGCTTTTGATCGAATGGCGCGGGAGGGTGGAGAAACATTTGGAATCACCGGTGAAAGCACCTAATTTTTTATATGCAATGGGATTTAACAAAGAATATCAAAAAAATATATTATGGAAGTTTTGACAGGAAGATTGCAGGGATTTTAGAAAAGGCCTGAATAAAATACAGTTTAAGATCCGGGATGTCCGGGCAGAACAAATTCCCGGAATAAAGGATGTATACGTTTTGAAAAGACTCGCAGGTAAAATGAGAAAAAAAGATGCCAAGTGCAGGATCTGCGGCTAATCGGTTTTGCGCGCTTGAAGGGCTTAGGTTCGGGAAAAAGAATATATGCGATAAAGCGCAACTTTTTTCCGTGTAAGACGTCTAAAAAATATGTATGAAAGTAATGATATTAAATAAAAAGCGGGATGCGGAAAGGAGATGCGGTTATGAAAGTGAAACTGGCTCTTGTAAAACCGCAGAAAAGCATTGAAAATATTACGGTAAGTGATATATCCCGATGGAGTTACATTCATAACACGATTTCTCCCGGAGCAGCCGATATAAAAAAGGCTTCCGCGGGCAGCCTGTCCGGAAATACGGTGCCCATAACATCAAAGCTTGTGTTTATATGTGTTAACTGACTTTCTCAAGAATACAGTGAAAAAGCATTTTTTTGCTGTGCGCAAATATTTATCCGTAAAACCGGAATGTTTTTGTCTGACAAAAACGCACGGTTTTTTAACGGACTGGTTTTTTTCTTAAAACCGCCAGTATCCGCGAAAGTATTTTTCCGGCTCCCAGGATATTCCATTTCAGGTCAAAAGGGCGTATTTTTTTTATCAGGTAAGCCGGCCGGAGAAGTGTTTTTATGTAGGCGCGGCGCCTGAGTTTTTTGAGGTCTTCGGCTGTCAGTTCTTTTGTCCTGACAACAGGATCGTCGGAAAGGGGAAAGTATTTTTCATAGTTTTCCGTTAAAAGCAAGCCATTGTCCTTATAATACCGGTATATGTCCGTGTTGGGGAACGGAACCGCAAAACAAAACTGCGTATAAAAAGGGTCTATTTCTTTTATGAATTTAATGCTTTCATTTACTGTTTTTTTTGTTTCCCCGGGCAGTCCTATTATAACAAGAGCATAAAACATAATATTGAGTTCTCTGCACCATTTTGCCGCCTGCCTTATGTCATCAAGCGACACTCCTTTTTTTGTCTTTTTCAGAATAAGGGGGGAGCCTGTTTCTATTCCTATTGCTATTTCCTTCATGCCTGCCTGTTTCATAAGCTTTAGGGTTTCAAAATCCACGAGATTTGCGCGCGTGCAGCAGACCCAGTCAATAGCGGACAGTCCGGCTTCTGTTATTTTTTCCGCCAGTTCTCTGGTGCGCCCCTGCTTCATTGAGATCGTATCGTCAAAAAACAGGAAGGACCGTATTCTGAACCGCTCTTTAAGGTAAGAAATTTCTTTTATAACGCTGTCAACGGATCTGTACCTGAGTTTTGTTTTTCCGTAGGCGCAGAAACTGCACCCAAAAGGGCAACCGCGTGTTGTTGCGACAAGAGCGAACGGCGGTTTCAGTATGCCTGTGTGGTAAACATCCAGCGAAGGCAGGAGATGGTAAGCGGGAAAAGGGAGCGAGTCAAGATTATTTATGTTTTCCGCGTGTTCGGTTGTATGTACGGCGCCTCCTGAATAAAAAGAAATTCCTTTTATGTGTTTTAAAAGATCAGGTGCGGGAGGTGTATCTTTGCGGCCGGGATCTCTGAGGCAGGCTGTTGGATGTTCCCGGCGCAGCATGGATTTTTTATTTTCGTACAGCTTCAGCGCCAGAGGCATTATTACGGTTTCCGGTTCTGAATTAATAAAAATATCAACAGGGTTTTCTTTCAGGATCTTATCCCTGATTTCCGGGACATCTGATATTATTTTGTTTCTTAAAACCGTAAAAGCACCGTTGTCTTTTGCTGAATGAAAAATTTTGAGGTCTTCTTTCTGCGTGTCAAAGCCTGTCCGTGAAATTACCATATCAGGAGAGAAATCTGTTATTTCGGAATTTACCCTGTTTAGAGAAAGGCTGAATCCGTTTGCGTCCAGAAGCTTTACTTCAAAAGCGGGTTCTTTTTCCAGTATGGCGGACAGATACAAAAGAGACAGCGGAGGATACACAGAGCCGATGTCTTTGTGTTCAAATCTTTCCTCCCTGACAACGGGAAACCCGTTTACTCTGGGGGGATTTATAAGCATTATTTTAAATTTCATTTTGTTATTATACTATAAAGGCAAAAGGCAAAGCAAGATTTGAATGCGGAAGAAAAGAAGATTCCGCATTGCAGGTTTTATTGCAACACTTGATAAAAGCGGAGTCATTTTTTTCGCACATACCGAAGCACTTAATTCACACAGTTACTTGTATTTTCCACAGGGTTCCACTATCTGTCCCCTGCCGCATCTGTTGTTTAATCGCCGGCTTATATTACACAGTGT
>CAYTNY010000080.1:8474-10573 GCA_964439215.1 uncultured Spirochaetia bacterium | reverse complement strand
AAAAGGGGGGTGGTTTGTGGAAAACCGGAGGCTCGGATGTTCAGATGCTCGGAGGCTTGGCTGAATAATAGTTCGAGGTTCAAAAGTTCAAGATTCAAAAATACAGTGCTGAGGGCTGAGGTTTAGCTTGCAGGTGCGGCGTTAAAGACTAAATCCCCGTTACTCCATCTCTCTTGACCCTATACTGTTGGCTTTGGTTCTTTTTCACCCCCTTTAACAAAAGGGGGATACAGGGGGATTTTGTTTTGACATTTGTCTTGCAGGCCCGGCGTTAAAGACTAAATCCCCCTTGCCCCCTTTATGTAAAGGGGGTAACGGCAAAACATTTTTTGCACTTTTTGTGCAGGGAACACGCTCTGTCGTGTTCCGGGGGGTTTTGATTTTTTACGGGGCTGAACACATAAAAAAAAGACGGCCGCGCAGATTCTGGAACGGATTCATAAATCCGTGAAAAAAGCGCGGCCGCCATTAATTTTCTTTCACGTTTCCCAAAGTATATAAAAAAAACTTCGTGTTTTCAAGTTTTTACAAAAAAAAAAGGCCGCGTCAAAAACGCGGCCTTTTTTTTATTATTTTTATTTTATATAAATATCATCCACAAAAATAGTCCCGCGGCCCTGAGCGCCGCCGAACTGCACTCCGATGGTTCCTATGCCCGATGCGTTAAATTCAAGATTTCCCGCCTGATTTCCGGAATATATATTCCTGGAAAACTCATCAAACGGAACTTCATACAGCGACCATTCGCCCCTGCCTGTCTGATCCGGACTGTTCCAGTATTCGCCATCCGCTTCATTTATGTTTGCTTCATTTACAAAGAAATAAAAGGTAACTCCTTCGGGAGCTTTAATCCATGCGGAGAACTCACGGCCGCCGTCAGCTTCCAGCGGGCCCCCGTTCCTGCCCAGGCCGATACCGCATCCCCACTCTGATGATATACCTGTATCAAACGCGGCTTTTGCCGCAAAATCACCCGAGTGAGCGTCTTCTGTTGTTGCGGTAAACGCCGACGCGGAAGCTGCACCGGCTTCATTTGCGTATGAATACGAAGCTTCAACTCTGCCTGATTCAAAATCTTCAAACAGCGCAGGCTTTTCAAGAGGAGGCTTCCGGCCCGGAGCCTCGCCTTTTGCGTGCTGGGGATTTCTAAAACCTATTATCCCCGCGCATGATGACAATAAAAACATTAAAACCGCCGCTAAAACCGCAGCATTATATTTTCTCACTTTTCCACCTCGGATTTATTATAAATATAGAAGTTCTTATAGTCTTCTTTGTCTGTTTATTTAAAATATATTTCATCTATATATACGGTTCCTTTGCCCTGTGCACCGGCAAACTGAAATCCGACTGTTCCTATAACAGGGTCAATGCTGCTGTTGCCGTCCTGATTTCCCGAATATGCATTCTTAAAGAACATATCAAAAGGTATTTCATAGTATTTCCAGGCGCCTGTTCCCATCTGGTCCGGCGAATTCCAGAATTCTCCGTCGCCGCCTTCGCCGTTAAATTCATTGCAGAAAAAATAAAATGTCATTCCCGGCGGCGCTTTAACCCAGGCCGTAAAAGTATCGGTCCCTTTAATCTCTATAAACCCGCCGCCGTAAGCACTCTGGGTTCCCATTCCGCATCCCCAGTCAGGATGAATTCCCGTATCAAACTCGGATTTCGCGGAATAGTTGCCCGCATATTTGTCCTCATCAGTTGCGGTAAGTTTTTCCGCGGAAGCGTTTCCTTCTTCATTTTCGTACATATAGGCCCCCACTGCAACACCGGCCTCAAAATCCTCAAACAAAACAGGTTTTACTCTTTTTTTCTTTTTTTCCTTTACTATTTTACCGCCTGATATACCCGGCGCCTTTACCGTCAGGACACCGGCGCAGGACGCAAACATAAAAGCCGATAAAAAAGCGCTAACAATTATTATTTTTTTCACACTCATGCTCCTTAATCTGTGTTTTTGCGTTTATTATGATTGCGTGCGCATAAAGGAGGCCTGTAACATCCTCCTTTATGCGCGGATATTTCAATATATCTTATATTACTGAATATTTATCAACTCTATCTCATCAACGATCAGATCCACAACTCTTCCCTCT
>CAYTNY010000080.1:0-8374 GCA_964439215.1 uncultured Spirochaetia bacterium | reverse complement strand
CTGAATATTTATCAACTCTATCTCATCAACGATCAGATCCACAACTCTTCCCTCTTCAGGAGGTGTTCCATGCGTCTGCCACTGAAATGCTTCAAGCGCGGAAACAACAACAGTAATATCCACAGGCATAGTATCGCCGCCCCAATCTTCCTGCGCAAAATCTGTGTCAAATTTCAACTCGTATAGGGTCCAGTCTGCGGTTGCAGTGAAATTATAATTATACGTATTCGCATTAAGATAAGCAGTATCAGAAGCTAATTTTATCTTATACTGTCCGTCGACATCATCAACTGACTTGGCCCAGAATTTGACGCCGTTTATGGGATCGCCTGAATTATCCGTAAGCGCAGTTACATCAATTCCGTCGTCCAAAGGTTCACCGAGCAGATTAACACCCATTCCCACAAATCCGTACTCGAACGTATTGGTAACAACACCAGTCATCTGCGCGGCATAACCCTGATCGCCATATCCGGGCTGCCAGGTCATATAAAACGGAACTACAGTATTGCCTTCTCTCTCATAAACAGTCTCCGGTATGGGGTAAACATACGAATCCCCGCCGTCATCATAGTCGTCATAGGTGTACCAGTATCCCGGTCCGTTTGCGTGCACATCAAGTATCGCTTCATTGTCGCCGTCATCACAGTTATCAACCCATAAGGGCTCCGGTGTATTTGTCACTGTAGCTGTATTGGTTGCCGTAGCGGTTACTGTCGGAGTGGACGTATTTGTCGCATCAGGATCAACCGTCTCCGTTTCTGTAGCGGTGTATGTGGCTGTTGATACATCACTCGGCGCTATTGGAACCGTCTTTTTCTTGCTGCACCCAACCGCAAAAACAGCTGCCAGCGCCGCAATCACAGCCAGTAAAATCATAAATTTTTTCATATTACCTTCCACCTCCTTGAAATTTTAAAGCTATACCCTCAACCTTATTTTATTCTTTAAAAAACACTATATTATCAAACCATATATCACCCTGCCACGGCACGGGCGACACAGTCTGAAACTGCAGAGCCTGGGCCTGCGTCATTGAAACGTCATAATCAACATCCCCACATCCATATGTGCACCCCAGCCAGTCATCCCAGTATATTTTAATCTGTTTCCACTGCCCCATATCTGTATCTGAAACCGTCCATTCATAAGACGGCAGCTGTGTTACAGAAGGATCCAGATCCGCTGTTTTCACGGACACCCTGAGTTTAACCGGCGCTGATGCGTTTTCAACCTTATACCAGAAATAAAAACCATCAAAAATATTCCTGAGATCCTTCGGGCTTTCAGCCGCGTTAAAAAGAATGCCGATACCCACAAACTCCGCGTCAGCAGCCGAGGACTTTACATCGGCTTTTATCCTTGCCGCATAAAGGCTCTTTCCATTAAAACCGCCGTTAAGCGTGGCAGTCATCGTGAAAGTCTCGCCTCTTTTCGGTTCAACCTCGCTTATTCCGCCGATCTCGCCGTCATTAAAAGTAAACCAGAACCCGCCCCAGGCATTTGTGTTGTCATTGTCATCACAATCGTCAAATATAATCTCAATCGGAACCTGCGGCAGTGACACTGAAGACGGCAGTTCTGTATCGGCAGCCGCTGGGTTCTCATTTGCCAGAGAACATCCGGCTGCCGTCATAAGAACAAACGCCGAAAAAACATACAAGAAATATCTGAACATGCTTTTTAATCTCACTTATACACCTCGTTCTTTATTCTTTAAGAACTGCCGTACCCCATCCTGAAGGGTTCTTCCAGCTTTCTTTATTTTCTGACCAGGTAAACTGAATCTGTCTTGCCACGCTTTTCGGGCCCACATCGTCAATTGATATATCAAAACCTATATCCAGCCCGTCCTCAACATACCATGCGTCAAAAAAGTCCGCATCTATTTCCGCTTCCAGGAGATATCCGTTCTTTGTTGCTTTTGTTTTTATTTTTCCGTATTTTTCTTCACCTTCTGTTATTGACTCAATTATGTTAAAGCAGTATATCTCAGCCGGCACCCTTCTTGTGCCGTCTTTAAGCACTCTGCCCGGCGAGAAACCTATCTGATAATCCGATTCCGTATACATCTCTCTTGTAGGATTGGAGTTGTCAAATCCGATAAACAGCTCCACTGCGTTCCCGTTCCACATATCTTTCCCGGGATTGTTATTGTATCTTCCCTTTGGGGATACTATGTCCGCCGCCATATAGAGCTTATCTTCCGTAAACGCCACATAAACCTCTCCTGTGCCGGATTTACCGTCCCAGTCAACAACACCGTGGGTAAGCTGTGCTTTTTTATTAAGGATAAAAGGCTTGATCCCCGCTTTTTTCCAGTCCTTCAGAGAACCGTCAACCGTAATCTTTCCATCAGAAATAATCTTAATTGTTGTTTTCTGCTTTGCCGCATAAACAAAAACCGCTGAAAAAAGAAACATAAATACCGCAAAAACCGCTGTTTTTTTCATTGTACTGCCTCCTTGATTTTTTTCTTTTATTTCCTTTCTTTTCCGGGCGCCTGCAACTTTGACGCTTTTTACCTTAACAAAGTTTACATAATAAAATCCGAAATTTCAACCTTGTCTTTTTATTAAAAAGTAATGCTTACCTTTACATCCAGTTCCTGTGCGTGAAAACTTGTCCATTCCCCTATTTCCGTACCCACAGGCAGACCGCCGTAATAAGCCTGTGTATCCGCCTCAACCACACGCAGATCGGAAATACTCGTATTTGAAAAACCAAGAGCTATAACCGCAGGAACGGCGATTTTATACTCAACACCCGCTCCTATGGTTGTTATCATATGGTCAAATCTTTCCGGCGCCAGTTCCGTGCCGCTTATCATCATTTCAACACCGTTAAACGCGTTTACTTTCATTCCCGCGTGAACAATAAGTTTTTTCTTTAAAAGAGCGTACTCCGCCCCCAGATCTATTACACTGGAAGAAAACGCTATCACGGAATTCCCTGACGCGTCATTCTGCGTATCCTCCATTTTTACTCCTGCCGTAAGTTTCAGGTCGCCTATTTCAGATTTTGCGCCGGCCTGTATAACAGTAAATTTTCTCGGGTAATCCTTTATAAACGCTTCCACTTCCTCGGCTGTTTCAAAGCAAACAAGCGGCTGTATCATCCCGTTCATAAAATCCCCTGACAGTTCCAGTTTTATTCCCGACCTGTTCGGGGTCGCGTCTCCGTAAGGATTTATATTATTTTCATAAAATGTATGCTGCAGAAGATTTCCGGGTGTGGATGCAATGCCTTTATAGCTCGGGTTTATTACCGGATTGTATTTTGTAAAAGGATACACCTTTCCGCCTATTTCGTAAGAAGGCGGCGCGGTTGATATGTTCCAGGTGCTGTTCTGCGTCAGATAGTACTCGTTATTGCCCTGGTCGTATATTCTGGTCTGCGCCGCGTAAGCAGTGAATGAATTCCCCACATTTTTGTATTCAATATTAAGATTTGCACCGAATGCATTTGCCTCAAGCCCGCCCTTCAAGGCGCTTCCAACAGCATACTGATGCGTCCACTCCGATATTTCTCCCGTATCAGAATCATAATACCACGCAAGCCAGGAGCCGCCCTTATCGCCCGAATACCAGGAATTTGCCATTTCAGCATAAACACCTACTTTTATATCTTCATCCACATCATATCCCGCTTTTAAATCACCGGAAATTATATAATTATGCAGAGTAGGCTCTTCTATGCTGCCCGTATCTTTTGCGTCAATTATTTCGGAAAAATTCACGCCAACATCAACAATATCCGTCATAGTCAGGTCTGTATTTATCCTGCCTCCGAGAAAATACTGGTCGTGTTTAAATGGCTCAAGTATATAGCCAAGACCGGGGAAAAATTTAAAATAATTGGCTCTTCCCGCTTCCTGCAGCCTCGCGCCTATTACCTGCACACCAACATCAACAGCATCCATAATCTCAACTATTGTATGCAGCTTCCCGCCGGTCATGGGCCAGCTGTTATCCAGAAGATAAAGTTCGTCTTTATTCATCTGTCTTCTGTCCGCGAACATTTTCGCCTCAAGCGGATGCTCGTCGTCAACCGCCCACAAAGTAAAAGGCGTAAGCTTTCCCTGAAAACCGCCGAGCACAAATGACACAGGGAAATCACCCTGTATAAAAAACCTCCGCAGCCCGTATATGTCCTGGGATCCCCAGAACCCGCCGAAAAGATTTTCCAGCCTGAAAGTTGCCTCCGCATAAAGTTCCTTTCTTGCCCATAAAGAAAATTTCAGATCAATATACTGTGTTATCGGCCTGTATCTTTCAGCCGGATCGTCCTGGCTCATATATTTATTTCCAAAAAGCAGTACATCCGTCATATAAGCGGCTGATTCGCCGTTTATTCTCAGACCCATTGCTTTAAGGAGCTGGTTCTGTTTTCTCTCTATTTCCTCTCTCTTCAGCTTTAAGTCGCCTATTGTTTCAAGTATGTCGTCAAGCTTTTTCTCTGTTTTTGCCAAATCCGTCATATACGCCTTGACAAGGTTATAAAGTTTGTTTATTCCCTCCATCAGATCCGCTTCAGAACCCGAATAAGATCCGTTGGCGGCATACAAAACATTGTCAACACCGTTTTGTATGTACTCCGCCGCCTCCCGGCGGGTAAGCGAATCCCTGTTCAGGGGCTTGGTTATTATACCCTGATCAACAAGGCTTTTTATGTCTTTGTAGCTCCAGTGATCCTTTGTTATGTTTGATCCGAAAATCATAACCGGTATTACAACAACAACTGCTACTGCGAGCAAAAGTCTCCTTAACATTTACATACCTCCGAATATTAGAAAAAGTTTTTTATTTCCATGAACAAATGCCAGCCGTCAAAATCCTGGCCCGGATAGTTTGTGTCTGTATGAGCAAATGTCTTTGCTCTGAGGTGAAGCGATGTCCTCGGCGCAAAGTCATAGTCAATCCCAAAACCTATACTTGTATCAAAATAATCAACCGGCCTTCTTTCAAGGTTTTCCCAGTCAGAATTTGAATCCGGGCCTGTTTCATTATAATATTCCACTGATTTATCGGAGTTCCATCTTTCAACCGATGCCTCAGCCATGATGCCTATTCTTCTTGACAGATTGTAATAAATAAACGCGGACATAAGATTCTGCGTAAAAAGCGATCCGCTGTCAACATATGTCACCATCGGATTCGCATCGGGCCATACGCTTACGAGTTCATAATAACCCTGCAGAAAAAGATTGTTTTTAAGTCCGAATATCTTATGCAGCGCTAATTTAAGCTCTGCTGAAAGATTATTTGTATATTTAAAAGACCGCGCCGCGGGATCTCCTTCAAGCACTATAAGCTCCTTATTCTCCAGCCATTCATCTGTCCAGAGATATCTTTTCCCCTCGCCCGGAGCAATGCCCTGTATAGGCGGCGCATCAGGCGCATTATACGCAAAATAGCCCATATCTCTGCCTGCTACGGGATAACCGTACTGGCTGTAAAACAAATGCCACCACATGGGCCCTGTCAGCCTGTTGCCGACAACAAAGTGGTCAACATACAGATGATTTGTTGTTTCCTGCACCTGAGTGGCTGAGCCGTAAAGAATATTTAAAAAACCTCCCGGTATCTTAATGCTTGAACGCAGCGACATTCTCTGCGTATTATTATAGAAAAGAGTCGGATCTCCGGAATATGTGTCAAATTCAAGAAGCGCATGCCTCGGATCATCGGGGTCTATTTTTTTTATGGCAGTATCAATAACCGCGGATGCCTCGGCAACATAACCCGGATCTATTCTCTGAATATTCAGTTCAAAATCAACAGGTATGGGTATGTCATCAGCGCCCGCCTGAAGATAAAACGCTGATCCGCTCCGGTTGACTCTCGGCGGATAATAATCCGGGTAAAGCGAAAAAGGCTTGGGCATGTAACCGTGGTAATCGCTTATTTCCAGCTCGCCTTTTATTTTAAGAAGATTCATTATATTCGTGGAAAAATCCCCCCCGAAAATTGTTGCTGCTTTTATAAAACCGTCGGGTTTTGCCGGAGCATTGTCTGACGGCGCATCAGGAGCAAGCGTCTGTATTTCAGCCTCCTCGTTTGAAGTATTAAAGAAATTCAGCGCCGCATAGGAATCATAAAAAACACCTGTTTCAAAAGGATACTGGAGCCGCCCCGCAAATTCATACAGATAAAGTTTATCGTACTGCTCATCAAACTGTTCTGCTTTTCCGCCCATGATTTTCAGCCTTGCGCCTGTATCAAAAAGATTCTGATTATACACGGCAATACCATAAAAACCGTGCATGGACCAGATCTCCCCTCTTTTTACAAATGAATGATAAAACGCGTTTTCATACCTTCCTTTTGATGTTTCTTCAAGTCCGTAGGGATCCTTTTCAAAAAGAGCCGGCCTTTCCGAAAGTGTTGCTTTGGCTATAAAAGGAGTTATGTCTTCCCAGAAAAACCCGGTTGATATTGTCCATCCGTAAAAACCAAGATTTATGGTGTATCTGTCCAGGAACCTCTGCCCTGTTCCCCAGTACTCGGGCAGATCATCTTTTTCGGCCTCATTTGCCGGTTTTTCAAAGGTAATATTCAGTTTGAAATTTATATCTTCATTTATAACGCCTTCTGTCCACAGCGACATAAACGTTCCGCCCAGGGATGTATGATGAACGGGCGCCACGCCGAAAGCCGAAACATCCTGCCAGCGGACATTCAGCATACCCTGTACTTTAAATGGAGGTATGCCTCTGAACGTTGTTTTCTTGTGTTCCATTTCTATTTCATATATCCGGGCATGAGCCTCGTCAATAAACTCCTTAAACTCGCCGGCTTCAGGGTCAGAAAGCGTTTCTTCTGCCTGTTTTACTTTTTTTCTCATTTCAAGAGTACTGTTATATATTTCAAATGCCTTTTTTCTGTATGTCTCAAAATAACCTCTGAGTTTTGTAATATAAGCCGCTTTTTTTCTGTCGTTTTTTGCCGCATAAAGATTATTCGCCGCTTCCACAACATATTTTGCCGCTTCATATTCCGTGATAGGGCTGTATTTGAAAAGGTCCGGATCCGCGGATTTTATCAGTCCGTCATTTGCCATATAATAAAAATCATCATAAACAGGATTTGTTCTGGAGATTATATTATTTGATTCAGACGGGGAAGCCGCTGCTGCCGCAGCCGCAAAAAGCAGCATACACATAAGAATAAAGCTTTTTTTCATTACCTGCTCCTTTGGTATGTATATTTTTTTTAATGTTGACGTATTATAAAAAAACAATCCGTTATTGTCAATAGTTTTTTGATTTAAACGTTGAAATTAAGATTAAACCATCAAAACTCGTTTTTTTATCCGCTGTTAATTTTCTTCCGGTTTTAATGTTTTTTCTTTTTCACTATTAATAATGCTTAAACAAAAAAAACATTCCCGCTAAATCAAAGAACTTCATCTATATAAATTTCCCGTGTTCCCTTTCAAAAAAAAGCCCCGCGGAGAAACTCCACGGGGCTTTTTGATGGCGCTTGTTATCTTGTTATTACTATCTTGTCTATTTTTGATGCTGCTGTTTTTCCGGATTCATCAGTAACCCGGATAACATAAAAATATGTTCCTCTTGAGAGGCCTTCAAAGTGAAGCCTGCTCACAGGAACGTCCTGAATGCCGGCCTTGAAACTGCCCGGTATTTCAACGCTTCTTACCAGCCTTGATGCCGCTGAATAAATATCTATCTTAACGCTCTGAGCATCCTTTGTTATAAAGAATTTAAATGTCATATCTTCTGCCGGCCCGGCCGGATTCGGATATGATCTCATTCTTTCATTTTCTCCTGTTTCTCCGTCGCCGTCCTCGTCAAAGTACTCAGGAACCTCCAGCTCATCAGTCTGCGTAACATCAGGCGTAGGCGTCTGTGTCGGAGTAAATGTCGGCACTGAGGAATTTATCAGCGCAACAGACTGCGACTCATTTGAGTACCCCACAACAGAACCGTCTTTTGCAGTTACGGTAAAGTAGTAATTACCTGACGGCAGATCACTCATGTCAATACCCGCGGTATCATCTGTTATGCTGAACTCTATCGTATTGACTCCGTCCCCGCGCGCCTGGACGCTTGTATACGAACCAACCGGCGAGCCGTCTTCCGTGAACATATATACAGCAACTTCCGTTGTTGCCCTGTCAGTCTCAATAACAACGGTTTCAGTTGTCTCTGTTCCAATTTCAAGCGATGTATCAACAACTGACATTAAATCAACCGTCATTCCCGGAACAGGTGTATCTGTGGGTGTAGCGTCCGGATCTGCTGTGTTTGTGTATGTGGCTGTCGGCGTATGTGTGTATGTATATGTATGTGTTGCTGTCATCTGCGCTTCCGGTGTATCTGTATTTGTGGGGGTAGCTGTCTCGGCCGCCG
>CAYTNY010000079.1:3410-10573 GCA_964439215.1 uncultured Spirochaetia bacterium | reverse complement strand
GGAGAGGGGAATAGTTTATATTCCTGTATGTTTTCGGATGTTTTAGGTGTTGCAATTCATTTTGCAATTCAGCGAATAGAGATAAGGGAATGGGGAATAGAGATAAGTAAAACCGAAAGCTTAACGACCCGTAGGGTTGAAAGGTTTGTTTTTCACAAACCACTAACCACAGACCTTCTACCTCACCACAACCAGCCGCCCCTTTTCATAATTCCCCGGTGTGTCCGTTATCACGTATATGTATATACCCGGGCTTATTCTGTTTTTTCTTCTCTGCCCTTCAATACTCCAGAAATATTCTCCCGAAAGCGTGCTGCCGTCAAACAAATGCACAATCTCTCCCTTCAAATTATATATTCTTATACTCACTCTGTTTGTCAGATTCTTAAAAGTTATTCCCCGCTCTCCGGAGGCTGCATTGTAAAGCGACGGATAAACATAAACTTTTTCAAGGTTTTCAGATGCCTTTTTCACAGGAGTAATACTTGCTGTGGGCGTCATTATTTCCGCTGTATTTGTTGCGGTTGCGGACGGAGTATTGGTAAAACTGAAAACAGGATGCGGGGTAAGACTTGGTGTGACGGTAATTGTCGGTTCAGGTGTATTCTCCGGCGCCGATGCATTGTAAAAAGCAATATCATCTATCCACAAATCAAAACTTGTATCATTTCCCGTATGCTGCCACTGAAGTTCTTTTAAGTCCGCAAGCACATCATAAATATCCACGCTTATTCCTGTCCAGCCTGCCTGCGAAAACTCCGTAAAAGGCAGATAAATAACCTCCCACTCATCAGGAGCCGTAAAAACATACCGGTAATCATCATATTCCGTAAGTGTTTCCCCGTTTTCAGAGGATATATGAGGCAGTTTTATATAATACTGCGCTCCGTCTCCTTTTACCGCGAATTTTATTCCCGTATACCCGGCAACATCAATTCCCGCATAATCCGGCTTGCCTGCTGCCTGATCCAGGCTTGTGCCCAATCCGATATACGGATATTGATTATCCGGCGAAGGCGCCGCAATATTTCCGTAAATCCGCACCGCATATAAACTTTCCTGAGCTCCCTGCATAGACATACTAAAAGAATCAGGTGCGGGATGAATCTCAGAGTATTCGTCATCATACGTATACCAGTATCCTCCCAGCGAATTCACGCCGTCAGCGTCCTCACAATCGTCGATCAACAGCTGCTCAACAGTAACTGTTTTTGTCACGGTAAATGTAGGAGTATTAGAAGGGCCTCCCGGAGTTATTGTCATTGTCGGGGTTGCCGTAAAAGTATCTGTCGGAGCGGGCCCCGAGGACCATATCTCTATCTCATACCATATTGTATTATATGTATCGTTTATCGCAAACTTTGCATACCCGTTTTCATCGGATACAGGCAGCGACTGCCCTCTTGCGCCTGTATTGTCAAGGGCATATACCTTCACATAATCCCGGGCATAAGGCACAACTATCTCACACGGAATTCCTTCGGCAATTGAAGGTTCATATCCCCACTGCTGAGTATAAAAACTTTGGCCCCGCGAGGGAAATCCCGGAATTTCAGCACCTGTTCCGTGATCATAATAACGCAGTCCCGTGTTGGAAACAGCGCCGTGGGATGTCAAAAGTATATTCTTCGCGTTCCGGGTAAGTGATTCTCCCTCCATTACAGACATACTTATTACTCCCCAGTCCTGAAGATTCGGCAAAAGCGAGATTGAATAGCCGGAAAGATCTATTGTCTGCCCCGTTGTACTGCCAAGAACCAGTTTAGTATTCGGAGTATCAACAGTCATATATTTAGCCGCACCGGATGCGTTCCAGTTCAGCTCGCCTGTCTGAGAGACAAAATTGTCATCAGCCGGTATTGCCGCGCCTGCCGGCGATAGCGCTCCCGGAGGATTTGTACCGCCTTCCGCCACTATTTCTGTTCTGTAAATAAGACCTGTTTCTTTTTCCATACCCGCGAATTCCGCGTCTACAAGCCGCCATGAGCCCGCTGAAAGAAGATAGTCTTTCTCCTGCGCAATACTCATAGGGACTGTTACAGCATTTTCGGCAGGCGATACATCTCCGCGCCTGAACATCAGCGCCGCGCTTATATAGCTTGCCATCTTTCCGGGATGCCTGTTATGCTCAAAAAATCCATTCTGCTTGTTTATGTCCCAGCTTAAAGTTCCGTCGTCATACGTATAAGGATATATGGCATCCCAATCCTGAAGAGCCGCATACGCGCCCAGAAAATAAAACGCCTCTGAATCAAAAGTTATGGGGAACGGATGGTTGTATTCCGTAACAGAAAAAGGTTTCCCTGAGACTTTTTTCAGGGAAAGGCCCGCGACAACACCGCCGTCCGTTTCATCAGCCATGGTTTCGTTTACAATCGACCACTGCTGTCCTTCAGGAAGATACGGATGATTAAAATAACCGTGAGAATCTATAACATCAAAAATATTCATAATGTTGGGAGTGGAATTTCCGATTACGGTGCCTATCGTAAGCCCCTGTATCCCAAGCGTATTTTTAACATGATCATTCATCTGCGACCAATAAGAATACTCCAGCCCCCAGAGAAAATCTATCCAGTCGCTTTTTGCCGCCTCTGTCCTGCCGCCTACATCATCATAATCAAACACCTGTATTGTGCCGGCATCAAGATCTTCGCCGGATTTAAGCCCTATGCTTCCGCCCTGTCTGCAGGAAACATCCGCAAATGAATATACACCCGGTTCATCAGCCATTTCCCTGAAATTCAGGCGGGCATTAGACTCGGAAAAACTTACCATTACAGTAAATTCAAACCTCTGCCACTGATCAGTAAGATTCAAAACTTTGCTCACACCCATTGGCATCCATGGATCTTCTGCCTGTTCTATTATCATAAGTATGTCCCTGTCTGTATCTGCTTTTGCTGAAAAAGATATCGTATAAGGCACACCTGCGGTAAAATCAAGCCCTTCCTGATAAAGCTGAATATGCCAGTTTTCCGAACCCGCCGCCGTCACCGTAACATGAACAGCATTAAGACCCGGCGAATGACCGTCAATCTCAGCTGCCGCGGTTCCGTCCGCGGGGGCAAATTCCTGAAATGTCCATGAAGCAGTCCCTGAAGCAAAATCCGGATTTAAAAGCATTTCCGGCCCCGGCGGCTGTGAAATTTCCCACGCCGACCGCAGCGCGGCATGATCGGCATACGCCCCTTGCAGATATGTGTTCCATTTTGCCTGAAGGTCTGTTTTAAATTCAGCAGCAAGCCTGTCATCATCCATCTGACGGTTATACCAGGCATGTATAAGTCCATGTTCATTGCATATTTCAACAAACGCAACAGCAGGCTCGTCTTTCATTGCCCTGCCCGTATAAGGATTAACATGTGACAGAAGGCCGCTGGCGTATTCTTTCTGAAGATTTATCATCTCCGTGTAATACATTGCCGGAGTCTGTTTGTCTTTCCAATCCATATCGTCGATTGACGCAGGCAGCCCGTCAGCGGAAGTAAAACTCCTCCCGGCCAGAAGATTCATATTTATATATATCCCTTCATCTATAAGACATTTTATAAAATACTCCATTCGGTCGCCGGTGCCGCCCGGACTCCAGTCAATTGTCCTTGTGCCTCCTGTTCCGCTGTAATCAAAAATAGACTCACCCCACTGCCATGTATCCGCAAGATGGAACCTGGCAAGATTCACTCCGAATTTAGCCATACGTTTTGCTATTATGGGCGCGTATGATTTTTCAGGAAAGCACGAAGAGGAAGTAACATTTACAGCAAAAAATTTTATTCTTTCAGTTTCTGAATTAATATATGTATGCCCGTTTACCGCGGCAACAGGGCCCGAGACTCCGGCGGGTTTATGATTAAGATAGGAAATATCCGTTATATTTTCCGAATGATCATCCCACTTTAAATAAAAATCAATCATCCCGGCCGATATTGCCGCCGGCAGAATCAATACCGCGGCCGTACATATAATACGTATAAACATCTGCAGCACCGCCAAAGTAATTACAAAGTTAAGATTATAGTTTCAATACCAAAATGATATCAATTCTATTTCACTGTCATACTTTGTCTTTCTGTATAATTATATAATATAAATGGTTATAAATACAGACGCATATACAATGAGGTTTTACATAGCGGGATATTTTTCATTAAACTTTAAGTTATTCTACAATTACACCTTTTTTGCCTTTAATAATAGTCCCTATTTCATATACTTTTTCTTTTTTATTTTTTAAGAACGCTTTAATCGATGAAGCTTTTTTCTTATCAACCACAAGTACAAACCCTATACCCATATTAAAAGCCCTGTACATCTCTTTTTCATCAATATTACCCAGCTTCTGAATAAGACCGAATATCGGCAGAGGTTTCCATAATCTTTTATCAATAACGCACTTAACATTTCCGGGAAGAACCCTTGCTATATTATCGTAAAAGCCGCCGCCCGTGATATGCGCTATGCCGTGCACCGCGGAAAATTCTTTTTTTATAAGAGGATATACCGAATTGAGGTATGACTTATGCGGTTTTAAAAGGGCTTTGCCGACGGTTGTTTTCAGTTCCTTCATATATTTCGTATAGGATATTTTGTTTCCTTCAAACACTTTTCTGGCAAGCGTATATCCGTTTGTATGCAGTCCCGTGGATCCAAGTCCGATCACAACATCACCGGCTTTTATCTTTTTCCCTGTTATTACTTTTCCCTTCTCCGCTTCACCCACGATGGTTCCCACAAGGTCGTAATCGCCTTTGGCGTACACGTCAGGCATTTCAGCGGTTTCTCCGCCTATAAGCACTGTTGAGTTTTCGATACATGCTTTTGTAACGCCTTTTATAATGCCCCCTATAACCTCAGGCGTTACTTTGCCTATGCCTATATAGTCAAGAAAAACAAGAGGTTTGGCGCCCATCACAAGTATATCGTCAACACAGTGGTTAACAATATCCCGGCCTACTGTATCGTGTATTTTAAGTTTTTGCGCTATTTTCAGTTTTGTACCGACCCCGTCAGTACTGGCAACCAGAAATTTTTTATCCGTAATTTTATAAACACCGCCAAAACTCCCCAGATCAGTAACTGTATTTTTATCAAAAGTCTTTTTTATATTATTCTTTGCCATTTTCAGCGATTTCATCGCTGTATCTATGTCAACGCCCGCGGACTTATAAGTGTATTTTTTTTTCATATTCAGTCTCCTTGGATCCCGTGACCGCCTGTACTGCCGGGCCCGGTTCCCTGATGTTTTATTTTCTGTTTTCTAAAATCTGGGATAACTTCCGATTATTTTCACGCTTCCTGCTTCTTTCTCTATCTGCAGAAGGGCTTCCTTGACTTTTTTGTCATCTTTATGCCCCTCAAGATCAACAAAGAAAAAATAATCCCATGCTTTTTTCTTTGATGGCCTTGATTCTATGTTTGTCAGATTTATTTTATGTCTGTCAAAAGGCCTTAATATATGATAAAGCGCTCCCGGTTTATCTTTTATTGATACCATTATTGTGGTTTTATCTTTTCCTGTTTTCCTGCTCATCCCGCGGGCGATCACAAAAAACCTTGTATAATTATCGGTCATATCCTCTATTGCGTTTGAAATCATATACAGACCGTAAACCGCGGCCGCCATTTCACTCGCGATAGCGGCCGCGCCTTTTGTTTTTGCCGCCAGCTCCGCGCCCTTTGAATTGCTGGAAACTTCTTTCAAAGCGGCGCCCGGCAGATAACGCTCCAGCCATCCCCTGCACTGGGCAAATGACTGAGGATGCGAATATACTGTTTTTATTGTTTTTCTGTTTTTTTCGCGGGAAAGAAGACAATGGTGTATTTTCATCATTACTTCCGAATGTATCTTAAGATCAAAATCAGCGAACATATCATAAGTATAGTTCACCGCGCCCTCTGTGGAGTTTTCTATGGGCACAACACCATAATCCACCGTTCCTTTTTCAACTTTCCAGAAAACATCTTTTATGCTTGCGGCCGGATCATACTCCGTATGTTCGCCGAACCTTTTTTTAGCCGCAAGATGCGTGTACGACGCCACCGGCCCCAGATAAGCCGCGGATATTTTCCCCTGCATTTTCCTGCTTACAGAAAATATTTCCGTATATACCGCTTCTATTCCCGAAGACGGAAACATTCCTTTTTTCAGATTTTTAAGTTTTTTAAGGACTTTAGCTTCTCTTGCGGGATCATATATTTCTCCGGATGTTTTTATTTTGTGGTCCGCTATCTTTTTCACATAAACGGACCGTTTATGCAGAAGTCCGACTATCTCTGCATCTATTTCATCTATTTTTTTCCTGTAATAATCCATGCCTTTTGTTTTTTTTCCGGGCATACAGCACCTCATTTATGCGGTTTTAAGTCTTTACCGCTTTTTTACAGACACGAGCGGAAAACACAGGCCCGCAGCGGGCTTTTTTATTAAAAACGTTTTATTTCACCCTCTGTCATGTATCTCCAGGCTCCTTTTTCGAGACCTTTTAAACCGATCCTGCCTATTGATATACGTTTAAGCCGAATGACTTTTTTTCCGACTTTTTCAAGCATTTTTTTTATCTGATGGTTTATTCCGGAAGTTATGCCGAGAATCACCACATCATTCTCATCGTTTCTTTTTAATTTTACATAATCCGCCCTGCAGAACCTGTTATCTATTTTCATTCCTTTTTTCAGCCTTTCTACTCCTGAATCCGTTATCCTGCCTTTGATTTTCGCCTCGTATTCCTTTACTGTTTTTTTAGCGGGATGAGAAACACGGTTGGCCCAGTCCCCGTCATTTGTCAGAAACAAACAGCCCGTGGTATTGTAATCAAGTCTGCCTACAGGAAAAACCTTTTCTTTTACTTTCCCGCCCAGAAACTCAATAACTGTTCTTCTTTCTTTTTCATCGTCAACCGTTGTTATGCATTTTTCAGGTTTATTCATTATAATATATACTTTTTCCTGTGGCCGCAGAAGTTTTTTACCCACTTTTACGTGGTCTTTTCCCGAATCAATTTTAAAGCCAAGTTCAGTAATTATTTTCCCGTTAACTTTTACCATACCCTGTTCTATCATTTCATCGGCTTTACGTCTTGAAGCAGCACCGCAGGCCGCAATAAATTTATTGAGTCTCATACCGTTTACTTATTCTCCTTATCATCACTGTCATCGTCATC
>CAYTNY010000079.1:0-3310 GCA_964439215.1 uncultured Spirochaetia bacterium | reverse complement strand
CATCGTCATCGCTGTCATCGTCATCGCTGTCATCGTCATCGCTGTCATCGTCATCGCTGTCATCGTCATCTTCGTTGAACTCATGCCTTTGTTTTGCTTCTTCATCTTCAGTTACAGGAGGTTCCTCTTCATCCTGCTCAATAACATTTTCTATGTCTTCGTCTGTTGCCGCCCTGCTTTTCTCTTTTAGCCTTTTTTTATCATCTTCTCCAAAAGCAAGCATACTCTGGTTTTTCGCGACCTCGATCCTTTCCTCCCAGCTGTCAAGCTGTTCTTCCTGTTCAAGTATTGTCTGTATTTCCTCAATTTTAGGAAGATCGTCTATTGTATTTATTCCCAGATACTGCAGAAAATCCTTTGTTGTTCCGTACAAAAGCGGCCTTCCGGGCGCGTCTTTTCTTCCGGTAATCTTTATCAGATTCCTTTCAAGCAGAGTGTGATAAACCCCATCGGACGCTACACCTCTTATTGCTTCTACTTCCTGTTTTGAAATAGGCTGTTTATATGCAATAATCGCGACAACTTCCATTGCTGGTTTTGACAGCCTTGTCATAAACCTGTTCTTATAAAGTTTTTTTATGTACGGCGAATATTCCGGCAGAGTTAAAAATTCATATCCGCCGGCAATCTGCTTTATTGTAATCGGCGACTCCCGGGATTTCAGATCCGCATTAAGGCCTTCTATTGACTCAATCACTTCTTTATGCGGTATTTCCAGCACCTGCGCGATAACAGAAACACTAAGCGGCTTGTCTGTGGCAAACAACAGCGCCTGAAGTGTTTTTTTTATGTCTTTAGCCATTTCATCCCTCTGCTCTGTTGAGTATTGATTCGTCAAATTTTTCCGCTGTCATATATATTCTGATATCTTCAAAACTGCGGTCCTGATAAACACTGATTACCCGCAGCCTTACAAGTTCCAGTATGGCCATAAAAAACGCTATTATATAAGCTTTGTTGTTTCCTTCCCTGTTTATCATGTCAAAAAAACTTGCGCTTTTTTCTTTTTTCAGGGTTTCCACGATCTCTGTCATGCGGTCCCTGACCTTTACTGTTTCTCCGGGTATGACCACCATTCTGCGTTCTTTCATTCTTTCAAGAACACTGTCCATTGCCTTTACAAGAACATATATATCAAGCGACAGTTCCTTTTCCTCTTTGCTTACATTAACCGGCCTGAGCCTTTCAAAAAGCTCTCTTTTTTTCGCCTCATAAAGGCGCATTTTTTCCGACAGTTCTTTAAAAGTGTTGTATTCTATAAGGTGCTGCACAAGCTCCATTCTCGGGTCCTCTTCATCTCCCTCTATTTCTTCGTCTTTTGGAAGAAGCATCTTTGCTTTTATATAAATAAGATTAGCCGCTATTACTATGAATTCGCTTGCGACATTGAGGTTCAGTTTTCTCATCATATCAAGATACTGATGGTATTCCTCTGTTATAACGGCAATGGGTATGTCATATATATCTATCTGGTTCTTTTTTATAAGATACAGCAGCAGGTCAAAAGGACCTTCAAAAACCGCAAGTTTAAGCTGGTATGGATTGGGAGATTTCAGATTCATTATTTTCCCAGCCCCATTATATCCCTGGCTTTTTCCATTGTTTTTTCCGCGGCTGCCGCTGCTTTTTTATTGCCGGATATTATCATATCTTTTATCATATCGGGTTTTTTGTCTATTTCCGCTCTTTTCAGCCTTATTGGATCCATTTTTTCATTCAGTATTCCGATAAGTTCTTTTTTGCAGGAAACACATCCTCTTTCGCCTTTTACGCATTCGCGCACTATTGCTTCCGATGCATCTTTATTATAAGCCTTATGAAATGCGCAGACCACACAATTTCCCGGATGTCCCGGGTCGTTTTTTCTTATTTTTTCCGGATCCGTAAACATCTGCCTGACTTTTTCATCAACAGTTTTCCCGTCATCGCTGAGGTATATTGAGTTATTATAACTTTTACTCATCTTCCTGCCGTCAATCCCGGGCAGTTTTGAAAACTCCGTTAATATTTCCTTTGGTTCAACAAAAAAACCTTCGCCGTAAAGATGATTAAAGCGTCTTCCGATTTCCCGCGTAAGCTCCAGATGAGGTCTCTGATCCTCGCCGATAGGAACCTTATGAGCGTTATAAATAAGAATATCAGCTGCCTGCAGCACGGGATAGCTGAGAAATCCCAGTCCCGAAAGGTCCTTGTTTTTGATCTCCTGTTTCTGTTCTTTATAAGTCGGATTTCTTTCAAGCCAGGAAACCGGTGTAATAAGACCCAGTAAAAGAAACAGCTCCGCATGCGCTTTTACGTGCGACTGTATAAACATTACCGATTTTTCCGGATTAATTCCCACGCTGATCCAGTCTTTAAACATCTCTGCTGAATTTGCCGCGATTTCTCCGGGTTCCGCAAAATCTGTTGTCATGGCATGCCAGTCAGCTACCATATAATAGGCCTCATAATTTTCCTGCATGGAAACATAACTTTTCAAAACGCCTTCCAGATGTCCCAGATGCAGTCTTCCCGTGGGCCTCATACCGCTTAAAACGCGCTCCATTAACATTCCTCCGTTTAAACTAAACTTACCGCAAGATACATGAAAAACTTTAAAAATCCGAATATAAATTCCGGAAAAATAAGCAATAGCGCTATCAATATTATAAATCCGTATTTTTCCATCTTCTCATACTTTGCCGCCGCTCCTCTGGGAAGAAAATAAGCCAAAACCTTTGACCCGTCCAGGGGCGGAATAGGAAACATATTAAAAACCAAAAGCACGACATTAAGCTGCAGAAACACAAACAGAACCTGTATAAGCCCTTCTATCTGAAATGCGGGCACAACTTTTGTTATTTTCAGCAGTATTATGGAGACTATTACAAGCCCCACATTTGCAGCGGGCCCCGCAATGCTTGCTATCATCATATCACGCCTGTAATTTTTAAAATTCCCGGGATTTATGGGTACGGGTTTAGCACCGCCGAAAATAAATCCGGCTTGGGAAAGTATAAGAAGTGCAGGCACTAAAATTGACATAACAGGATCAATATGCGGCACCGGGTTCATAGTCAGCCGTCCCGCAAATTTCGCGGTCGGGTCCCCCAGCCTGTAAGCAACATAACCATGGGATACCTCGTGAAGTATAACGGAAAAGAGCAGCACCGTCAGCCATATTATTATCTGTACAATATCCATTTTTTCTCCTTGGGTTTAATAATATATGATGAATATTATAGCATATACGCAAAGGGTTTCAAGAAAAGAAAATTGGCGGCTTGGCGGCTTGGCGGCTTGGCGGCTTGGCGGCTTGGCGGCTTGGCGG
>CAYTNY010000078.1:0-10746 GCA_964439215.1 uncultured Spirochaetia bacterium | reverse complement strand
AAATGTATTCGCGCTTCGGGAGGGCACATGGGCCCTCCCCTACAAAAAACGGCTGCTGCACGCATCTCCTGTTTGGGCGTTGAAGTATATTCTTAAGTGTTCAGCCGCTGCTTAACCTCTTCTATAAAATCCCCCTGCCCCTCTTTTAGAAAAGGGGGTGAAAAAAACAAAAGACTGCCTGTAACATAAAAAGAATTAGAGAGAGAGTTGTATTTCGGTGTATTTCCGGATGATTTAGCTGTTGCGATTCATTTTACAATCCAGCACGAAAGAGTTAAGAAGTCTGCAATGAAAGCATGCGTTCGGCAATATGCTTTGGCGGGCGCCGGCTTCAGAGCGTACTGTTTTGATGTGTTTTTGAACATAGAATTTTGATTTATTCTTTTATCCGCGTACATTTATGAAATTGGCTGCGTCTGAGCTTATTGCTTGTTATCCGCGGAATGTATTGTTCTCTGTTTTTTGAGAGAATCGTACTTTCCGAGATTTTCTTCAAGTATCATATTTATTATATCGGATTTGGAATAATACCTGAAAATTTTACTGCGCATAATTTTTGACAGTTTTTTCTCCACAGACTCTGTTGTTCTTATACTCAGTCTTTTTGTTCTGTTTTTCAAGTTTCCGCCTCTTTCTTATTTTGTATCAACTCTTCTTTCATTATATAACGATAAGAACTTTTCCACGGTCACCACAAGAACGTCATCCGCTGTGAGCAGGACCCATTTTTCATCAAGAATATAAGCTTCCATTTCACAGTAACGTCCGTGAAACCTGAATATTTTTCCCTGTGGAAATGTTTCCCCGGGGCCCCTGTAGGTTTTTGCGTAAGCAAGCTCCAGATGCAGCCTGGGCATTCCCGGCCAGTTTATTGCCATTTCTTCACCTCCGTTTATTTGTTATACAAAGTATGACAAAGTATGACAAAAATGTCAAGAGAAATTCCGGCTTAAAGCCTGTGTTTTGATTTTTTTTATTTTACGGTATGAAAATATATTGAAGCGCAGGTATGAATCAAAAAATATTTACTTGTCCCTGCGGCCCCGGCGCGGCTTCCCGGCCCTGCTGTTTCTTCCTTTTTCCGGCAGTTTGCTGTCTTTTTTTACAGTAACATCTCTGCTCTTTCCGGCGCCAAAGTCCGCGCCCATGCATCTTTCAAATTCACACATTTCTCTCAGATAAAGCAGCATGTTCTCCGCGGCTTTTACGTCTTTAAACAGCGGATGCACGCACATACGGGCCGCAAAACAGTTTCCCGGGGATTTTTTTTCAAATAAAAGAAATCCGACCGCGGCGCCGGCGCACTCCGCTTTCAGGCACCTGTTTTCTTCTAATGCTTTTAATATTTTTTTTTCGCTGCCGGGGCCATCAAGGCAGGCTGTCTCAATATCAAGTATTTCAGCATAGTCGCTCATTTTTGCGGCGGAAACCACCGCATCGTTCCATATAATCATTGCGCACTCCTTTGGCTGTTTAAAAATATCCGCCTTTTGATATTACGGTTTTTTTTCCGGCGCGCCCGGCTGTCATTTTTATGCAGGAAATGCCGCATTTTTCATTAACGCATATTTTATTGTCATACAGCATATACGCTTCGCGGTAAGGCGGCGGCGTGAAATTCGGCATAAATACGTTTGCCCCGTATTTCATAGCGTCTATTCTTCCGTTTTTATCAAGCGTCCCCATTGCTGTTGTGGCGGGAAGATTTATGTTTTTAAGCGCAATCCTTATTAAAGCCAGTGTTTTGAGGGTCAAAAATATATCCCGGGGCTTTTCATTTTTTAAAGGCGTGTCTTTATGCGGGATAAACGGGCCTATTCCGGCCATTGCGGGTTTTAATTCCGAAAAAAACATTATATCATCGGCTATAGATCTCATACTCTGCCCCGGAAGCCCGGTCATAATGCCGGTTCCTGTTTCAAAACCGAGCTCTTTCAGCATATAAAGGCATTTAATTCTCTGTTTCAGCGAAGAATCCGGATGAAGTTTCTTGTAAAGTTTTTCGTCTGTTGTTTCAATTCTCAGCAGGTACCGGTCAGCTCCTGCTTTTTTAAATTCCGAATAAATAGTTTTTTCTTTTTCTCCCGCGGACAGAGTAACCGCCATATCATATTTTTTCTTTATTTCCCTGACCGTGTCAATTATCAGTTCATCATGGACAGGGCTCTCGCCGGACTGAAGAACAACCGTAAGAACGCCCTGTGAATGCATTTTATCAACAATATTCATAATCTCATCTTTTGTCATTGTATATCGGCGGAGTTTTTTATTTTCCGCTCTTATGCCGCAGTAAAAACAGTTTTTGGAGCATATATTTGAAAATTCTATTATCCCCCTTACAAATATTTCTTTTTTGAAATATTTTTCGCATAATTCCGCTGAATATTGAAATATCGGCATAAATGATTTTCTGCCGGGTATTTCAAGGGCCCTTGTGAGCAGCTCCGGGTTCAGGGCGCTGTTTTTCAGTTCCTGTAATATTTCACGAGGTTGATCCATTTTTGGCCCTTTCTCCGGCAAAAGGCTTTATTACCCTTTCAAAAACACCATGAAAATAAGCCAGAAGCATCCCGTAATTTGTAACAGGTATGCCTGCTGACTCTGCGTCCTGCAGGCGGGATAACATTTCTCTTCTGTTTATCATACAGCCGCCGCAGGATATTATAAGGCTGTAACCGGCAAGGTCCTTTTTTGAATAGGGGCCGGCGTTAAAGTCAAAAACAAAATTTTTTCCCGTATATCGGCTAAGTTTCCGGGGTATTTGTATTCTCCCGATATCGTCAGGCTGAGGATGATGGCTGCAGGCTTCCAGGATAAGTATTTTATCTCCGTCCCTGAGCGTTTCTACGGCTTTTATTCCTTCGGCAAAAACATTAAGATCCCCTTTTAACCTTGAAAAAGCAACCGAAAATGTGGTCAGCGGAATATCATCAGGGGTGTCTTTTGAAACTTTTTCTATGGCCTGGGAATCGCATATGACAAGAGAGGGTTTTGTGTTTAAAGTGTTTAAAATATTTTTCAGCCCGGTCTCTTTGACAGTAACGGCCGCACAGTCATTATCCAGGCAGTCTCTTATTACCTGCACCTGCGGCAGTATTATTCTTCCCTTGGGAGCGCCCGTGTCAATGGGAACCACGAGCACCACTGTAGAGCCCTTGTCCACAAGGTCGGATATTATCACCGCCGGTTCAGCGCTCAGCCGGGCTCCCGTGTTAACAATTAATTTTCTGGCTTCATTAATTCCGGCCCCTGAAGCGCAGCTTAAGGAAATGTTTTTTATGCCTTTTTCTGAAAGACTTTTTTCTTTTTTTTCATCTTTTTCTTCGATGTCTGTTTTGTTGAAAATAACAATTATTTCTGTGTTGTTCTTGGTGAATTCTTCTATCAGCGCTTCCTCAAAACCGTCAAAAGAAGAGTATGTGGAGACTAAAACAGCCATATTTATCCGTCTGACAATATCCATGCTTTTGCTTTTTCGTTTCTCGCCGAGTTCCCCGATATCATCAAGCCCTGCTGTATCATATAAATATACAGGCCCCAGCCCTTTTAATTCAATGGTTTTCCCCACAGGATCAGTAGTAGTACCGGGCGTTTCCGAAGTTATGGCGATATCCTGGCCCGTAAGCGCGTTTATAAAGGATGATTTGCCTGAGTTGCGCCTGCCGAAGATGCCGATCTGCAGCCTGTTTGCCGCCGGTGTATTGTTCATTTTTTGCCCCTTTTCAGAAATAAATATCTCTTTCGCCGTTTTCTATGCGTTTTAAGAACTCCCGTATTTTCGCGGCCGAACCGGCTGAGAAGTTTTTTTCAACATCGTTTATATAATTCTCTATCATCCCGCTGCCGAATTCTTTCAGTTCTTTCCCCGCGTAGTCTTCAAGATATTCCTTAAATGTAAGTATTGCATTGGGAACGCAGAAGTTTTTCACCTTGCCCGCCCTCGCAAAATCCATGAATTCGCATCCTGTGCGGCCGCATCTGTATCCCGCCGTACAAAAAGACGGTATGTAGCCCTCTTTTGTCAGCTCAAAAATATATTCTTCCAGGCTTCTTGTGTCGGCGATTTCAAACTGCTGTCTGTTGAGAATATTGGAGCTTAGTTTTTCGCTGTAACCGCCGACGGCGATACTGGTGCCCGCATCGGTCTGGGAGACTCCCAGTTTTATAAGTTCTTTTCTCAGCCCGGGTTTTTCCCGTGCGGTAAGTATCAGTCCTGTATAAGGAACAGCAAGCCTGAGGATAGTTATTATTTTTCTCATATCTTCGTCGCTTACGGCGTATTTCTTTAATTCCGCAAAAGATGTATTAAACGCATTTTCCAGGCGCGGGAAAGATATCGTATGGGCCCCTGCCCCGAACTCCTTTTCAAGCGCATTGGCGTGGGCGATAAGGGATAAAACCTCGTATTTCCAGTCATAAAGCCCGAACAAAACGCCTATTGCGACATCGTCAATTCCTGCTTTCTGGGCCCTGTGCTGCGCAAAAAGCCGCCAGTCGTATATGTTCTTTATACTTCCCGCGGGATGCAGCTTATCATAAACTTTTCTTTTATAGGTTTCCTGAAACACCTGATACGTTCCAATACCCGCGTCTTTTATTATACTGTATTCATCCTCAAAAAGAGGCGCGGCATTCACGTTTACGCGTCTTATAACGTCAGTTTTATTTTTATATGCATAGATCGTTTTCATGTCCGCGGCTATATTTTCGGCGGATGCCGCGGAATGCTCCCCGTAAACCAAAAGAAGCCTTTTATGCCCCTGCGAAGCAAGAGCCTTTATTTCTCCGGTAATCTCATTAAAAGAAAGATTTTTTCTTACAATGCCGCTGTTATCCTCTCTCATACCGCAGTAAGCGCAGTTATTTACACACCGCGACCCCATATAAAGCGGCGCAAAAAGGACTATCCTGTTTCCGTAAACCCTGTCTTTTACTTCTCTTGCGGCCCGGAACAGTTTTTCCCAGGCAGATGGTTCTTTCAGATTTATAAGATACGCGGCTTCAGAAAGCTCAAGACCCTTTAATGACAGGGCCTTATCCGTTAATTCCTCTGTTTTTTCTTTTGAATAAGCCGAAGGCGCCCCGGCGAGCTCTTCAAAAAGAGCATCATCAATAAAGTCAGCATATTTATTTTCTGACAGGGCTTTATTGATGTCCTCTATTCGCTGTTTTTTCCATTCTGCCGCGGATTCTGTTTTCTTCATGCGCGCAGTATCCTTTCATTGTTATCATTATTTATAATAAATCGGCTTGGGTTTGTATTTGGTGTGCAGAAGTTTGTGTGATCTGCCGCCCAGCGGCTTCCCGAGAAATTCCTCATACAGCTGTTTAATGTGGGGGTTTTCGTGCGACATTCTATGCTGCTGTATTTTATCATCCTGATAAAGCCCCTGCGCGCGTTTTTCTCTTATTTTATCGCTTACCTGATACGGCTGTCCGCCGCCGGCTACACATCCGCCCTCGCAGGCCATAACTTCAATGAAATTATATTCCTGGGGTTTTCCCTGTTTTTTTGTTTCTCTTATTTCATCAAGTATCTTTTTGACGTTTCCCAGTCCGTGAGCAACGGCAATGTTAAGTTTTTTGCCTTTGATCTGTACTTCGGTTTTTTTCACTCCTTTGAGGCCTCTTACGGGTTCCAGGTCCAGGTTTTCCGGCGGTTTGCCTTCAGCAAGATCATACGCCGTTCTTACGGCAGCCTCCATAACGCCGCCGGTTGCGCCGAAAATCGTGCCTGCTCCCGTGTATTCGCCGAGTATACTGTCTGCTTCGCTTTCTTCAAGGTCATTGAACTGTATTCCGCTGGCCTTGGCCATACGGACCAGTTCTCTTGTTGTAAGAGATATGTCAACGTCCTGGAAACCGCTTGCGAACATTTCGTCGGTTCTGGATATTTCGTATTTTTTCGCGGTACAGGGCATTATTGAGACCATAAATATTTTTGACGGGTCTATGCCCATTTTTTCCGCGTAATATGTTTTTGACATGACCCCGAGCATCTGATGCGGGGATTTTGCTGTTGAAAAATGTTCAATCAGGTCGGGATAGTATTTTTCAAGATAATCTATCCATGCGGGGCAGCAGCTTGTTACCAGAGGAAGCTTTTCCGGAGTTTTTGTCACGTATTCCAGAAGTTCGTTTGCCTCTTCCACAATTGTAAGGTCCGCGCCGAAATTAGTGTCAAATACGGCTTTAAAGCCCAGCCTGCGCAGAAGTTCATATATTTTTTTTGTGGCAAGCACTCCGGGATCCAGCCCGAACCCTTCCCCGAAAGCAACTCTTATCGCGGGCGCGATCTGGACGACACAGTGTTTTTCCTCATTTCGCAGCGCCGCCCACACGGAGTCAACTTCATCAAAATCCACAATTGCCCCTACGGGACAATGCGCGGCGCACTGGCCGCACTTAATACAGGGGCTGTCCGCAAGACTGATATCCCCCGCAGGCGCGATACGCATCTCAAAACCTCTGTCAAGAAATTCAAGCGCCCATACGTTTTGTATGTGCTGGCAGACTTCCACGCACCTTCCGCAGCCCACGCACTTTGTCGGCTCCAGTACAACAGCTTTTGTTGATATGTCAGCCGGCCTTTCAAGGAGATTCTGCGCGAATGTCCTGGAACGTATTCCGAATTCTTCCGCGAGCTTCTGAAGTTCACAGCTGCCGCTTCTCAGGCAGGTAAGGCACTCATTCGGATGCCTGGAAAGAATGAGTTCAAGAACGTTTTTTCTGACCTCGTAAAGTTCGGCATCGTGGGTTGTTATTTCCATTCCGCCTTCCGCCGGGGTCGCGCACGCGCGCACCATTTTTCTCATTCCTTTTATTTTTATTACGCACATTCCGCACGAAGCGGTCGGGGGAAGATCCTCGTGCTGGCACAGCGTTGGTATTTTTATCTGCCCTGCTCTTGCCGCCTCAAGGATCGTAGCGCCCTTCTGGACCTTTACTTTTCTTCCGTTTATCGTGAGTTCTATTTCAAATGTTTTTTTCTTCTCCATTTTATCCTCCGTCAGCCGCGCTTAACAGCGTTGAATTTACAGACATTATAGCATTCTCCGCACTTTATGCATTTGTCCATGTCAATAACATGCGGCTGCCGTTTGTCGCCGCTTATACAGCTTACGGGGCACCGCACCTTGCACGCGCCGCAGCCTATGCAGTTTTCTTTGATTATTTCATATGTTACAAGATCCCGGCATTTTCCTGTTTTACAGCGTTTGTCTCTTATGTGCGCTTTATATTCATCGTCAAAATATCTGATCGTAGATACAACGGGATTCGGCGTTGACTGCCCGAGGCCGCACAGCGAAGCTTTATTCATTGCCAGAGCTATCTTATCGAGCCTTTCCATGTCTTTTTCCTCGCCGGAACCGCGCGAAATTTTTTCCAGAACATCAAGCATCTGCCTGCCGCCTATTCTGCACGGTGAACATTTGCCGCAGGATTCATCCACGGAAAACTGAAGATAAAATTTCACAACATCTATCATACAGTCGTCTTCGTCCATAACAATCATTCCTCCGGAACCCATCATGGAGCCGATCTCCTGCAGGGACTCGTAATCAACGGGCATATCCAGATATTTTTCGGGTATTACGCCTCCGGAGGGGCCCCCTGTCTGAACTGCTTTGAGTTTTTTTCCTCCGAGTATGCCGCCGCCTATGTCATATACAATTTCCTTTATGGTCGTGCCCATGGGAACCTCCACAAGCCCGGGATTGTTTATTTTTCCCGTCAAAGCAAAAACCTTTGTTCCTTTTGATTTCTCTGTTCCTATCTTGGAGAACCATTCTCCGCCTTTGTTCAGTATTACGGGTATGTTGGCCCAGGTTTCCACGTTATTTATAACCGTCGGCTTCCCCCACAATCCCACAACCGCGGGAAACGGCGGCCTGGGCCTGGGCATTCCTCTTTTTCCTTCTATTGACTCTAAAAGCGCTGTTTCTTCGCCGCATACAAAAGCACCCGCTCCAAGTCTTATTTCTATATCAAACGAAAAACCGCTTCCGAGGATATTGTTTCCGAGCAGGCCCATTTGTTTGGCTTTTTCAATGGCGAATTCAAGCCGTTTTATAGCCAGAGGATATTCCGCCCTTATATAAATAAATCCTTTGGACGCGCCTGTTGTGTAGCCCGCGATCGTCATTCCTTCCAGTACGGTATGCGGGTCGCCTTCCAGTATGCTTCTGTCCATATATGCGCCCGGATCGCCTTCATCCGCGTTGCACACAACGTATTTAACGGCGTTCTCTGAGTTTTTCGTAAATTCCCATTTTATACCCGTGGGAAAACCCGCTCCCCCGCGTCCGCGCAGGCCTGAAAGCTTTAATTCCGCAATTATATCATCGGGGGTATATTCAAAAACTGCTTTTTCCAGCGCTTTGTATCCGTCGCGCTCTATATAGTCATTTATATCTTCGGGGTCAATATATCCGCTGTTTCTTAAAACTATCCTGAACTGTTTGTTATGATTGTCTTTTTCCTTTACATTCAGATATTTGCTGTTATATTCGTATATGTATTTTTTCAGAGGTGTGTTTTTTACGAAATGCGACTCAATTATTGCGTCAACATGATCGGCGCGGAACCCTTTATAAAAAATATTATCGGGCATGATTCTTATTATGGCTGAATCCCCGGTAACGCCGATAAATTTCGTCCTTAATACTTCCGCTTTATCATTCAGCTTTTTCGCGGCTACGGCTTTCATTGCCGCGTTATAAGCCGGGCTTTTTTTGTCAGGATCCCAGACATAGATGAATTTTTTATTCTGCATGTTATCTGCCCTCCTGCGGATTTATTATGTCAGCGGACGGCATAAAAACAACATTTTCATTAAGAATATTTTTCTTAAGTATGTGCTCGCTGATTATTTTTGCCGCGGTTTCTTCATTGACGTACCCGTACAATACTTCGGGCATACCGTCTATTTTTATTATAAGATTCGGCTCGCAGAAACACATGCCGAGGCATCCTGTCTGTTTCAGGTTTATTTCATCGAGCCCTCTGTCCAGAAGTTCTTTTTTGAAAAAATCATAAATAGCATCACCGCCGGACGCAATGCCGCAGGTGCCCATGCTTATTATTATTTCTCCGTCAAATTTTTCTTTAAGTGTTTTTCTGAGTTTATCCAGTTCTTCTTTTTTCAGTCTGCTCATTTTGACGCCTCCTCTTCAAGCTGCGTATATTCACCCAGGATTCTTGATACATCATCTTTTTTCAAATGTCCGTAAACCTTTCCGTTTATAACCATTGCGGGGGCAAGGCTGCAGCAGCCTATGCATCTTACTGCTTCCACAGAAAAAAGCCCGTCTTCTGTTGTCTGGTTAACGCCCGCGCCCAGAATATCCTCAAGCTCCTGCATTATGTCGTTTGAGCCTTTAAGATAACAGGCGGTTCCCGTGCATACAGAGATCTTGTATTTACCCGGCTTTTTCAGTTTAAACAGATGATAAAATGTTATTATCCCGTATATTTTCGCCAGAGGGATGCCCATAATCCTAGATACTTCCATTGCTGCTTTTCTTGGAATATATCCATAGGTTTCCTGAACTTTATGGAGCACCATGATTTCATTTCCCGGCTTATCCTTCCATTTTTCCATAAATATCAATAATTTTTCATCAAGTTTTATTTCTTCTTTTTTTAACATCTTCTAAACCTCCGCAAGTGATTTTTTTCACTAAAGATAACCTATGTTGATTAATGATAATATACCGGATTTTAACTTTGATTTTACTTAATTTTCCTGTTGATATAAATTTTACATTAAAATGTTTGATTGTCAAGTGTTTTTTTTATTGACAAACTAACGACTGTTAGGTTATTATTTAAACATGACTGCAATTATTATTCGGAGGAGATTAAATGCAATTAAAAGAACACAATCCATTCCCTTTATATACTAAAAAAGGACTTCATACAAGGCAAATGATCTTTGAAACCGCGGTTGATATGTTTTCCCGGCGCGGATATTCGGGAGTTTCAATAAGGGATATAACCGGTGCGGTAAAAATAAAAGAAAGCTCGCTTTATCACCACTACAGAAATAAAGAAGAAATATTAACTGATATTTATGATTATTTTATATCTCAGATAAAGAATACTCCTGTTATTGACAAAAAAACACTTGCGGCGGTTCCTCCTGAACGGGGCCATCTTATGCTTCAGAAATTATTGATTGATTTTAAAAAAGTTATGGAGGCTCCCCTTACCGCAAAAACCTGGCGTATCCTTACAATGGAGCAATACAGAGACGACACCGCATTTGAGATTATCACAGTGCATATGCATAAGTTTATGATTGATTATTATAAGGATTTTTTCCGGGAAATGATAATATGCAAAATCATAAAACCATATGATCCTTTCCTGCTGGCAAGTGAATATTTTTACACGCTCATTGGAATGTTTTCAGAATATAACATTCAGAAATATTATGAAAAAAACACACAGAGGCTTGAAACGCTTTTGTTTGAACACATAACCTTTTTCTGGACAAGAATAAAAAACAAATAAAGCGCGGTCTTGTATTGTATTTTGGCGGGGATTAAGACTTTGATCCGAACGTTACAACAAAACCCCGGACAAGCACAGGGGCTTGTCCCTGCTTTGTTTTAATGTGTGAATGATCTTGCCTTATGTCTTCGCAGGGAACACGCCCTGTCGTGTTCCGGCTTTTGTTTTTTCAAAAACCGCGGACAATTTAATGTGTGAATGCTTCCCTGCGGTCTTGTATTGCGGGAT
>CAYTNY010000077.1:0-10763 GCA_964439215.1 uncultured Spirochaetia bacterium | reverse complement strand
TGTCTTTTCTTTGAACTGTCTTTTCTTTGAACTTTGAACTGCCATTCTCAAAACTCATTTTTAATTTCTCTGCCATTTTTATATTGTAAAAAAATCATCCCCCTGTTAATATATTAAAACTAAAAATTCCGACGGAGGAAAAGAACGTGTCTGAAATCTTTGAAAAGGTAAAAAACTTTATACAGCAGGATAAAGAAGCCAGAAAATATATGACCGCGGACTCTCCTACGTGTTTTTGTTCCATTTACGGAAATAAAAGACAAACTGACCAGGCTATGCTGGACTGTGATGAGGCCCTGAAAATTGATCCGGCACACGCTGACGCTCTTATCTGCAAGGGGAAGCTTTTGGCGTCCGAGGGGCGTCTTGCGGAGGCAGAGGCGCATTTTAAAAGCGCGGTTGAGCAGAATCCGGATTTTTTTGAGGCGATATTCTGTCTGGGTGATATTTATTATCAGCAGGGGAAATTAAAGGAAGCGGAAGAGGAAATGATAAAAGTTATACGGGAAAAACCAATGTACGGCGCCGCTCATATAATTATGGGAAGAATTTATTTCAATCAGGAAAAAATCGAAGAAGCGGAAAAAGAGTATAAAAAAGCAATTTCCCTTAACCCCGAATATGCCGACGCGCATCTAGGGCTCGGCGGAGTTTACGTGAGCAGGGGCAGGCTTAAAGAAGCGGAAAAAGAACATAAAAAAGCAATAAAGATAAATCCCAACTACGCGGATGCGCATACAGGACTGGGATGGATATATTATTTTATGGATAAACTGAAAGACTCCGAAAAAACATTTATAAAGGCGCTGGAATTAAAACCGGGCGAGGCTGATATATATACGGGCCTGGGCTGGGTATATTACAGAAAAGGGAACTATGAAGCCGCGGAGACAGAATTTTTAAAGGCCAGGAAAATAAGGCCCGAGGATCCGGATTCATATATAGGCATGGGATGGGTTTTTTATCATCTTTTCGGGCCGGATAAAGAGCGTCTTAAGGAAGCGGAAAAAGAATTTCAGGCCGCGGTTGAGAAAAATCCTCATTACGCGGACGCGCATATAGGGCTCGGATGGGTGTTTTCACAGATGGAAAATCTTGAACCTGCGGAAAAATGCTTTCTTAAAGCAGTAGAAATAAATCCTGATTATGCAGATGTGCATATAGGACTTGGCTGGGTGTATTACAGATGGGTTTATTTCAGGCCCGAAAAACTGGATGAAGCTGAACAGCAGTTTAAACTTGCGGTTGACAAATCATCCGCGGACCCTGACGCGTACATAGGGCTTGGCTGGGTTTATTACAGGCAAAACAGGCTTGATGAGGCGGAAAATGAATTCAAGAACGCGGAAAAGCTTATTAAAAACTATGCTGATGTATATGTGGGGCTGGGGACAATATACGAGAAAAAAGGGCTGAAGGCAAAGGCCGAAAAAATGTTTGAAAAGGCGAGAAAACTCAATCCAAAATCAATATCGCAGGAAAACAGCGATACTTCCGATATAGGCGAAGTAAAAGCCTGATTTTTTAACGCTGTTTTTCTTTCATATCCTTTATTATCCGCAGAGCCTCGGTTTTATTGGGGAAATCCGGATCTATTGCCAGGACTTTTTCCATTGCGGATACAGCGTTGAAGCTGTTGCCCAGCGCTGCTGATACCACGCCGAAATTAAAATGCGCCCGCGTAAAGCCCGGATCAAGGGCAATGGCTTCTGAATAAAATTCAGAAGCTTTCAAAAGAAAGGATCTTTCTCCGGAAGAATTATACCGGCTGAAATATATATTGCCCATCACAAAGGCCGCGTGCGGAGCGAGTTTTTTGTCGTATGCCTTGATCTTTTCCAGCAGAGGCTCTGCTTTTTCTACGCGCCCCATCCGGACGTAGGTTTCCATTAAATTATGGTAAAAAAGCCCGGTAACAGGCGCTTTTTTCACGGCTTCTTTGTAATGCTTAACTGCTTTTTCATAATAAGAGCCGTCATTTGTCAGGCGGGCCAGAAGAGAATAAACTCTTCCGAGGTTGCCCCGGTAATACGCGTTTAAAGGATTGAGTTCAATTCCGCGTTTGTAGTGTTCAGCCGCGTTTTTAAGCATTTTCTCCTGCTGCGGCGGGTCATTTTGAACGGTCATTGCGTATCTTTCAAACGCAAGGCCGAGATAAATCCGGTATTTTACTTCGCCGGGGGCAAGTTTTACCGCTTCTTTGTGCTCCCGCACCGCAAGGTCCCAGCGGCTGTGGATGCTCCCGAGCAGCGTGCCTCTGTTGTAATGCTTATCCGCTTCCAGCACAGTATGCGCTTTGTACGCGGAAAACACGGACAGCCCCGCGGCAGCGGTGTATAAGCAGTATTTCATAAAAATGTTTTTGCGGGGGCTGTATATCCGGTATGTTCTTATCTTGGTTTTATTTGATTCCATGTATTCAAAAGCGTGCATTGCCATAAAAATATAAAAAATGGTGTTTATCGCGGCAACGCCGAAACTGAAAAAATTCTGAACAAGGTATGCCGCGGCTCCCGCAAATATCCCCAGTGACAGAATCCTGTCGGTCATATTGTCAAGACGGGCAAAAGAACGCCGCCATAAGAGAATATAAGAAACGATCAGGAGAATATAAATGCCGAGGGAAACAAGCCCCATTGTTGCGGCTATATTCAGCGGCTCGTTGTGAGCGGTTCTTGAGGATACGTTTGCCCCGTCTATTTTTGCGAATTCAACTCCCTCGTACTGAGGGAAAACGGCTTTGAAAGTATCCGCGCCTGTTCCTGTTACGGGATGAGCCTTGATTATTTTCAGGGCAGGAACCCAGATATGAAGACGCGACTGCTTTAAACTGCCCTGTATATCCGCGATAGAGGCTGTCAGGCGGTTTATGGAGGCCCGCCCCTTTGCGGTAGCGCCAAGCGCCGTTAAAACCGCAAGGCTTGCGGTTATTATTATCAGGAACACGGTTATGATCTTTTTATTGTTTTTATAAAGATTTTTTATTCCGCCGCCCTCTTTTTTTATAATACCGGACAGATAAAAAAACGCGTAAACCGCAAAGATGAGCAGGGCGGAAAAAGCCCCGAGTGCGGGGCCTCTTGACTGCGTGCCTAAAAGCGCGGCGAAGATCGCGGTGAAAAGCAGGGAAAGAATAACCGTAAGGGACAGGGAAAAAGGCGCTTTTTCCCTGATATAACGGCTGATATTTATTATTAAAAATGAAATATTGACAGGCAGGATCATAATTAAAAGCGCGCCCAGAAAATTCGGATTGCCCATGGAAGCAAAATACCGGCTTTTTATTATGGTTGTATCGCTCCAGTTTATAAAATCATATCCGAAAAACTGGAATATGGCATAAACCGTAACAAGAAAACCGGAAAAGAGCAGGGCGGAATTAACCGTTATAACCTGTTTTTTGGTTTTTATGAACTGCGAGGCGATAAAATAAAGAACCGCGTAGTTTATATTTGTCAGTGAACCCGCGAAATTTTCGTATTCGCCCCGCAAGCTCAAGTGCGGGGCGGGGCTCGTAAATGTTGTTACAATATTCATTATTATCCATCCGGCCAGAGGAATATCCAGCGGTGTTGGTTTGTATTCAAACTTTCCGGTGCGCGCGGTTTTGGCGAGCCACAATCCCAGCATAACTGCGGTAATTATGCGCAGCGCCGTGAGTTTGGGAAGTTCAAACTGATCGTGGGCCTGGATATTGAGATAAAGAGGTATAAAGAAAATAGTAAATGCTAAAAGAAGGAAGATGAGCCTGTCGTATAAAGCGCCTTCTTTGCCGCCGGTTTCCCGCAGTGTGTTTTTTTCGGCTGTGTTGTTTTTTGCTTTTTTTGGTTTTTTTGCCATTAGTGTCCTCAAAAAATTTAATAATCGTTTCACAGTATAAAATATGCGCGTGAAAAAGTAAAGCGGGATAATCCGCGGTTATAACGCATTGACACCGGATTTAATAAATGGTATTTTTATTAATGTTTTTCGGAATTCAAGGAGAATTTGATGAATAATTATTTTAAAACAGCATTGGCCGTATTTTCGTGCGCGTTAATTTTGACGGGGCAGTATTTTTTATATGTCAAAAAACTTCCTTTGCCCGGAATTCTGATGGTTTTTGCCGGAGCTCTGGCTGTTTTTATTGTTTCCCGCGGAGCGCTTTTGAGCCTCGGCGCGGCGCGCGCAAAAAAGCCCGGAAAAAAAGAGATTGCGGCCCTTGTTTTTATTGTTGCGGCCGCGTTTTTTTTCAGGTTTTATCAGCTTGATGAGCTGCCTGCCGGCGCCCACAGGGACGAGGCCAAAGCCTGTATGGATGCGGTGGGTATTATGAACAGCGAGAAGCCGATGTATGCTGATTCCAAACTTCCGGTTTATATAAGAGGGCTTACGGATAATCCCGCGGTTTTTAATTACATAATAGCGTCATATTATAAGATGACATCCCCGGGAATAGTGAACGCAAGGACAGCCGCTGCTTTTCTCGGCGTGCTTGCGGTTATTGCTTTTTATTTTCTTTTGCGGGCTCTTTTCGGTGTGAATACCGCGCTTGCGGCGTCTTTTCTTTTTGCGTCAATGAAATGGCACGTTGTTTTTTCAAGAACTGTTTATCATGCGGGGTTCAGTGTGCTTCTGCTCATACTTGCGGTGTATTACGCGCACCGGGCGTATGTGAACAGAAAGACAGCTGATTTCATTGTGTTTGCCGCGGTATTTTCAATGTCTTTATATACATTTCAGGCGGCAAGGGCAATACCTTTTGCGTTTGCCGCGTGCCTTGTATTTGCGGGTATAAAAGAGCCCGGGTTTATAAAAAAGAATATTTTTAAAATAGGAATTTTTGCGCTTCTGGTATTTCTTCTGTCCGCGCCGCTTCTGGATTACATGGAAAAAAACAGGAAAACATTTTTCGCGAGAGCCGCGGGGCATTCTGTTTTCAGCGCGGAGAACATGGAAAGAGAGGCCGGCAGAGGGAACAATGCGTTTGACATATATCTGAATAACGCGAAAAAGAATCTGCTTATGTTTAACGTGCGGGGGGATATACATTTTCCGTACAACGTAAACTCCCGGCCCATGCTGGACATTGTCACAGGGGCCGCGGCGCTTGCGGGTTTTTTTACGGTTTTGTTCATGATGTTTTATCTTAATTCTTTTGCCTGGTTTATGATGATAATGTTCGGGGTTTTTATGCACGGGGGAATACTTTTTATCGGCGCGCCTCATTCCACCAGGACTATTTTAACAATGCCGTTTGCCGTTGTTTTTGCGGGGGTTTTTATTTATGCGCTGTTTATAATCTGCGGCGGATGCAAAAAGAAGGTGAAATATGCTCTGGCGGGCGCCGGAATTATGCTTCTCGGAGCCGCGGGCGCGGAAAACTATAATATATATTTTAATGAATATAAAAACGCCGCTTATCACTGGCATGCTTTTTCAGCGGACAGCCGTATGGCGGGTGCGTATGTTCTTGAGCACGGAAGCGGCAAAAAAGGCTTAATAGAGGATAAATATCTTTCGGGATATGAAAGCTATGCTTTTTGGCTTGAGATCAGCGGCAGGGAGCGTGATGTGGAAAGGTTTTCCCAGGAAGCGCATATTCCTTATGATGATATGCCTGAAGGAGGCTTTTATTACATCCTGAGCGGAAGTTATGAACCGTTTCTTGATGTACTGGAAAAAATATATCCCGGCGGCAGGGCCGTGCGTGTATATGACCACAACCGGCCCGGGGTATTGTCGCATTTTTATTTTGAAGTGCCCCGGGGGCGGGCAGCGGCAGCAAAAGACCATATTTATAAAGGGCTTAAAACTGAAGTTTACAGCAGGTACAGAGAGTCAGCGGTTGATGAATATTATGATATGACGCCGGTATTTGCCTGGAAAAAACTCCCGCATTACGGGCCTATTATGATAAAATGGACGGGAAAACTTAATGCTCCCGCTTCAGGAGGATATACTTTTGAGGCATTCACAAAAAACTCTCTGGAGTTTTATATTGACGGGCATGAACTTATGGATATATCAAACGGAAGAGGAAAAAATTATATCCGCCTGATTTTGGATGAAGGGCTGCATGATTTTAAGGCTGTTTACAGAACCACAGGCAACAGAATGCCGGTTAAAATTTTATGGGAAACTCCGGAAAAAAACAGCCGGACAATTATCCCGCCGGAAAATTTTGTAAAAGAAAATGAGGTGGATAAATGACTAGAGTTCTGAATAAGACCGCATCTATAATCGGCCCCGTGCCGCTGCTTTTTGTTTCTTTGTGTACGGCGTTTGCCGGACAGTATTATATTTATTTCAATAAGCAGCCGCTTGAAGGCGTTTTGTGCTTTATTGCGGCGGCTCTTTTGCTGCGGCTGGCGGATTTCAGCGCGGATAACACGGAAGATGTTTTTTCAGAGCGCGTAAATGAGGATGCCCGCCGTGTTTCAAAGAAAAAAGAAGCGGTTTTATTTATTATTATTGTGGCGGTGGGCGTGTTTTTCAGGTTTTACGCCATTGATACCATACCTCCCGGATCGCACAGGGATGAGGGCAGGGCAGGGTATGACGCGTTCTGCATAATGCAGGATGAACCGCTTATGGATGCCCCCGCGTTTCCCGTATATACAAAGAGCCTGACTGATAATCCCGCGGCTTTTAATTATATGATTGCGGCGGTCTATAAAGCAATAAAACCCGGGATCACACAGGCGCGGATAGCAACAGCGTTTATAGGATTAGCCGCTGTAATTGCCCTGTATTTTCTTTTAAGAGGGCTTTTCGGGGTTTATACCGCTTTTTTTATAACAGTTATATTTGCCGCCTTAAAATGGCCCGTTATATATTCGAGGCTTGTTTATCACGCGGCCCTTATGGTCCCGCTCCTGATTATAGCCGTATATTACGCGGTCCGGGCCGTCAGGTACGGGAAATGGGGGGATTATATTGTGCTGGGTTTTTCCGCGGGCTTTGTCCTGCACACGTATCAGGCCGCGCGCATGGCGCCTCTTGCGATAGCAGCGGGTTTTCTGGCGGTTTCTGCTGTAAAGAGAGGTTTCTTCAGGAAAAATTATCTGAAAATGGGCGCGGCGTTTTTGATTTTCTGCATTGCGGCGGCCCCCCTTATTATGTATGCTGTTGATGAAAAAAATGAATTTCTCTCGCGCGCACGGGGGCATTTTATTTTTTCTCAGGAGCATGTGGAAAAGTATGAACATCTTTTAAACAAGGAAAAACCGTATTGGGAAATGTACGCAAAAGCGGCGAAAAGCCACTTCTTTATATTCAATCTTACCGGGGACCACAGCGGGCTTCATAATACAAACCGCAAGCCTATGTTTGATTTTGTTGCGGGGGCGTTTGCTTTTCTGGGTATTTTTTACTGTCTGCTGCGGCTGAACTCTCCATTGGCTGTTTTTTTTCTTATACTGTTTGCCGCGGGAATTCACGGGGGAATACTGTTTTCCTTTAAGCCGCAGGCAACAAGAAGCATAGGAGCAATGCCTTTGGCTGTTATTATGGCGGGATGCGCTGTTTACCGATTTTATTCCATAGCTTTTGCGGTGAAGCCTCCCGGGAAAAATATTGTTTTAAAAACTTTTATTTTTCTTACGGCCTGTGCGGCTGTTTTTTCCGTATATGAAAATTATAAATATTATTTTGTGGAATACAAAACAAGCAATTATAAATACCAGGCTTTTGACGCGCATAAAAAAATGGCGGCTGTTCACCTGAAGAAACTGGGCAGGGAATGGCACGGTTATATGGCGCCTGCGTTTATGCACGGCGGGGCGCAGATAACAACGGAAGTTGATTTGGAGCTGGCATACGAAAATATGAAAGCAGGCTCCAGAAATTACAGCAGGTTTGTTGCGGGAATCACGTTCCCGGTTGATCCGGGCATTGATAAAAATGTTGTATTTCTTCTGACAGAGGATTACAGCCCTTTTGTGCCTGTTTTTAAAAAAGTTTATCCCAAAGGCAGGTATATTCCGTATTATATAAATAACATTGAAAAGCCTCAGTTTCTTTTGTTTTTTGCGTTTGAGATAGACAAAGAGCATATTGCCGAGCGCGCCTCTTATAAGCTTGAAAACGGGCTGAAAGCGGAATATTTTGCCGCAATGCCCCGGGGGGGCGGCCGCAGATTTATTCTTGAAACAATACAGCCTTTTATATATATGGATTACGCAAACACCTCGCCGATAGGCAAAAGGCCGTTTACAGCTGTCTTTTCGGGGAAAATAAAAGCGCCGGCAACGGGAATGTATCTTTTTGAAATAGCGTCTTACAGGGAGTATTCTCTTGAAATAGACGGCAGAAAAGTGCTTGAGAACAAAACAGGGAGCATCAGCGGAACAAAAAGGAGAACTATTCATTTAACCGAAGGGCAGCACAATATAAAACTGACATATCACGGCCGGGGGGACAACTGGCTGAATCTTAAGTGGCGCCGGCCGGGCCAAAGCGAATTGGAAGGAATTGCCTCTGAGTTTCTGCTGCCGCAATAGCTGCCGGGGCTGTTGTCTGTTTTTTTTATCAGTAATTCATTGAGAAATTCAAGCCTATGCTAAGCCCGGAAAAATCCACGGAAACATTTTCGCCCGTGCCGCTGTCTTTGATTATATCCGCGTAAGAGCCGGATGCGGACAGGTTCAGGCCCGGGGCGTACCTGAAACCGGCCGAGAGCCCTGCGGTCATTACCGGGTCTATAATATAGTTTATGTCAATGGTTCCGTCCGCGTAAAAGCCTCCGCCGCCAAGCACTGCTGTCTCTGATGCTTCTGCGCCCGAAATGTATTCGGTGATCTTCCCGGTTATAAAACCGTATCCGGCGTAAGCGCCCGCGGATATAAGAAAAGTATAATCCGCAAGAAATATGCTGTACGTCAGCCCGCCTGACGCGGGTATAAAATTCATTTCTGTTTTATCTTTTGTGGAAATGCCGTCGGATACTGTTTTTATAAAGCTTATTTTCGGGCCCATGGAAAGGGAGGATAAGAGCTTCCATCCCGTAACAATATCAAAACCAAGCGCATATGCGGTTTCCTGAAAACCGTTTTTCAGCGCCAGAGCGTTGAATTCACTCATTGCCGGCAGCATGAAAGCCGCGGAAATCTTAACGTCTCCGAAATAAACCGGCCTTGCCGCCGGAGTATCAGGTGGGGATTCTCTGAGGTTTACGCCGAGCACGGAAAGGTCCCCGCTGTTTTCCCCGGACGACGCGTCATCAACGCTTATATCTTCTTCGGTGTATTCTCCTGATTCTATATCAGGGTCAACTTTAAGATCATCCGCATACAGATGAAAAACAGGAAAAATTAAAACAGCTGCAAGAAAAAATATAGCAGTTCTTTTCATAAATCACCGCCTCGCGGCTGTCTGATGCTTTAAACAGCCGTTTTTTTAGAATCCGACGCTTAATCCTATGCCTATGAGTATGCCGGAGAAATCCACGTTCATTTTTGTATCGGTCCCGGTAAGTTCCGCGATATTTGTCAGTTCCTCGCCCGCGTCCAGAATAACACCGTAGCCGGGAACCTCAACTTTTGAAGTAAGGTTCATATGCCGTATATCCGCTTTTCTGTAGCCTGCGTTTACCTGGAACCGGAAAATGGACATAAATTTCCACTCAACCTGCGCGGAAACGTCATACATAAAGCCGCCGCCGTCATAAATAAACAGGAAATTCTGATCCTGCGCTTCCGTAGGAATTGAAGGATCGCTGCCGTATGTTCTGTCAACGGTCATAACAGAATAACCATAGCCCGCGTGCCCGCTTACTATTACCCACATATTGCCGGGATCTATTTCAAACGAGAGTCCTACTCCGAGCTGCATGGGGACGAGGTAAGAATTGATGACATCTTTTTGTTTTAAAACCCCGCCGCTCTCAGACTGATACGTTACAGGCAGCATCCATTGTCCGCCGACCCTCAGGGATAAATCAGAAGCAGGGAGAAGGCTGATGTTTATATCCGCGTTTCCGTAAATACAGTTTCCGAATGTATCAAGCTGAACATTATAATCCGCGTCCTGTGCGTGCTGTTTTGCTGTCTCCCAGGCATTTTCCACATGCGCGTAATCCGCGTAAGCATACCCGGCGTTTACTCCCACGTGAAGCAGCGCAAAAGCGGAATGACTGATCATAAGCAAAAGCGCTGATGCAATTAAAAATGTTTTTTTCATGTTAGCGGCCTCCTTGTTTTTTTTTAAGTCTATCAAATTTATACCATAAAAACAAATTATTTGATGTGAGTCGGGTCACAGGGAGGGAGGGGTAAAGTTCGAAAAAATGAGCTTTGAGTTTTGAGCTTTGAGTTTTGGGAAGAGCGGAGAACAGGGGGGTTGTGGTTTGTGGTTTGTGAAAAACGAAGGACCGGAAAAAACGGAAAAAAAGATGATACACTTTGAGTTTTGGGAATGGCAGTTCAAAGTTCAAAAGAACAAAAAAATGAGTTTTGAGTTTTGAGAACTACCAAGCATCTAAACCTCTAAGCTGTCAAATCTCCAAGCTGTTAAACCTCCGAGTCTCCGAACATCCCTCCACCTCTACGGGGGAGGATAGAGTATGTTACAGGCAGTTTTTCGCCTGTTACATACTCTTGGAGGGGGTTAAGCAGCGGCAGGACACTTCATAACACAAGTTAACGCTGAATCAGGATTGGATGTTTAGCGGCTCGGATGCTTGAATGTTTGAATGTTTGGCTCTTCCCAAAACCCATATCGGAAGGTTGGATGTTCGGATGTTCGGATGTTCGGATGTTCGGATGTTCGGATGTTCGGATGTT
>CAYTNY010000076.1:0-11092 GCA_964439215.1 uncultured Spirochaetia bacterium | reverse complement strand
AAAGCTCAAAGCTCAAAGCTCAAAGCTCAAAGCTCAAAGCTCAAAGCTCAAAGCCTTCAGTTCCTGTTATTTCTTTTCCTCTGCAATCTTTGTGAAATTTCTTGACAAAACGAAGTTTCGTATTAAAATAATCAGCATATTCTGAATCTTTAAAACTCCGGAGTCTGGAGATCCGGAGTTTTGGTTTTTTTCAGGGTGAGTGTCTTTTTTTATAATCACTGAAATAAATACGGGACAGGCTGATGATAGAAGATAAAACCATAAAAATATTACAGGGAAAAATAAACACAAGAATAACCGCTGCGGGCAGAACAAACTCTCCCAGTCTCAGGCATATGCTGAAAAACACAGGAATGCGTTCGGGGAAACGGGTGCGGGGTATTTTTGTGCTTCTGACAGCCCGCGCAAACAATAAAAAAATAACGCCCCGGATTCTTGATGTTGCGGCCGCTGTTGAGCTTCTGCATCAGGCGACTCTGATACACGACGATATTGTTGACAATTCGGAGAAGCGCAGAGGAATATCAACTCTGAATAAAACACTGGGATATGAAATCTCGGTGCTTGCGGGGGATTATTTTTTTTCAACGGTTATGAATATGATCCTGAAAATGAATGATCCCAAAATTATATCTGTGTTTGCGGGGGCGGTAAAGGATGTATGCGAAGGAGAAATAGAAGAGGTTTATAATAAATTCAACACCCGGATGACCCGGGAAAAATATTTTGAAATAATAAGAAAGAAAACAGCTTCGCTGATATCGTCAAGTATTGAAGCCGGAGCCCGCTGCGGAGGTTTTTCCCCGGCTGACATAAGGAAACTGAAGGCTTTCGGGGAAAATATAGGAATGGCATTTCAGATAAAAGATGATATTCTGGATGTTGAGGGCAGCTCCAAAAAACTCGGAAAAACAGCGGGGACGGATATAAAAGAAGGGAAAATAACGCTCCCGTTTATACTTGCGCTGGAAACCGCTCCGGAAAAAGAAGCGCGCCGGATAAAGGGCTTTGTGAAAAAAGGGATTTATCCGGACCGTGCTTACAGGTTTATAAGAAAATATAAAGGCGCGGAAAAAGCGGGAAAAACCGCGGAAAAGTATGTGTTAAAAGCCAAAAAATATCTCGCTTTGACAGGGATACGCCCCGGCAGGGATAAAATTTTACTTGAACTTATGGCTGATTATATGGTAAAACGTAATCATTAATTTTCCGGTAAGATAATTTCAAGGAGGCATTGATGGAATACGGAATGCTTTTAACGTTCCTTTTGTTCGGGATATTTTTTACGGCTGCGGGCGTGGTTATGAATTACCTTATAATGCCGAACAAACCTTCCGAAGAAAAAAACACCACATATGAATGCGGTATAGACCCGAAAGGCGATGCTCATATACGTTATAATCTGAGGTTTTATGTTTTTGCCCTCATGTATGTTATATTTGCGGTGGAAGCGGTTTTTCTTATACCGTGGGCGGTTGTGTATAAAGAGCTGTCCGGCTGGTATCCTTTTGTTGAAGTTCTTATTTTTATTCTTGTACTTGTTCTGGGTCTTGTTTACGCCTGGAAAAAAGGAGAACTTGAATGGGCCTGATGAACGGTGTTCCGGCAAACGCAGTAAAGATACCCGGCGGGCAGATTGTCACAACATCTATTGACTGGGTGCTGAACACATCCAGAAAGAATTCCCTTTGGTCGCTCACCTTTGCGACAAAATGCTGCGGTATTGAAATGATGCACACCGGCGCGCCGAAATACGACTGGGCCCGTTTTGGAATGGAAGTTCCCGCGGCTTCTCCGAGAAGAGCGGATCTTATGATAGTGGCAGGCACAATAGTGAAAAAAATGGCGCCTGTCGCGAAAAGGCTTTATGACCAGATGGCGGAGCCGAAATATGTAATAGCAATGGGAGCCTGCGCTATTTCAGGAGGGCCTTTTGTATATGACTCTTATTCTGTCTTAAGAGGTGTTGATGAAATAATGCCTGTAGATGTTTATATACCGGGATGCCCTCCCAGGCCCGAGGCGCTGCTGGAGGGAGTAATGAAACTTCAGAAAAAAATAATGAATCAGTCAATAGTGAGGGAGAAATGAATTTCCAGGAGATTCTTGCGAAAATAAAAGAAAAGCACGAAGTGCTTGAGCATAAAGAGGATATAGGCATTTTAAATGCCTGGATAGCAAAGGATAAGATACGGGGCGTGCTTTCATATATGAACACGGAGCTGGGATTTGATCTTATGAACTTCATGAGCGCCGTAGACCTGATAGACAGCAATATTATAGAAATTGTTTACCGGCTTTACTCAAATGAAACAGGCGATGCGGCTGTTTTAAGGGTGAAGCTTGAAAGAACATCGCCGGAAGTTGACACAGTGTCTGATATTTATAAAACAGCGGAATCATTGGAAAGAGAAACCGCGGAAATGTACGGAGTGAAATTTACCGGACACCCGGATCCGAGAAAACTTCTTCTGACCGATGATGTGGTAAATCCCCTGAGAAAAGATTTTGAACATCCTGAACACAATCCAATGCCAAAGGTGCAGCCTTAAATGATGAACACATTCGGAAATATACCGTTAGAGATCGAAAAGATAACGTCTGACGAATATCTTTTAAACATGGGGCCGCAGCATCCTTCAACTCACGGTGTTTTGAGGCTTGTGCTTAAAATGGACGGCGAAACCGTAAATGATATGATACCTGATGTAGGCTATGTTCACAGGGGCCTTGAAAAACTTTTTGAAAACCGCAAATATGACCAGATCGTTCCCTATACGGACAGAACCGACTATCTCGGCGCTATAGCAAACAACCTTTCGTATGTAATGGCAGTTGAAAAACTTATGGGTGTTGATGTGCCGGAAAGAGCTGTATATATAAGGGTTATACTTGCGGAGATAAACAGGATTATGAGCCATCTGCTGTGGTATTCGGCCCTGGGCATGGATATGGGCGCATTGACGCCTATTTGCTATGCGTTCAGGGAAAGAGAAGAACTTATTGACCTGATGGTCCGGATGACGGGTTCAAGGCTCACGCATAATGCGCTCAGGATCGGCGGGTTTAAGCATGATCTGCCGAAAGATTTCCTGAAAAAACTTACTGTTTTTCTGGATGGTTTTGACAAAAAAGTGGATGAATACGAGGCCCTGCTTACGGAAAATGTAATATTTAAAAAAAGGACAGCGGGAGTGGGTATTCTTTCAAAAGAAACAGCAATAAATTACGGAGTATCCGGACCTTCGCTGAGAGGGTCAGACTGCGGCATAGATATAAGAAAACAGGATAATTATCTTGGGTATGATAGATTTGATTTTAAGGTATGCACCGGGAAAAACGGCGATACATGGGACCGGTGCAAAGTCAGAATGGACGAAATGAGGGAATCCGCGAAAATTTTAAGGCAGGCTGTTGATATGCTTCCCGGCGGAGAAATAACGGCAAAGATTCCCAGAGTCATAAAACCCGCGCCCGGCGAGGTTTATTTCAGAGTTGAGGGCCCGAGAGGGGAAAACGGAGTATATATAGTAAGCGACGGATCAGATAAACCCTATAAAGTTAAATTAAGACAGCCTTCATTCGGAAATGTTTTTATACTGAGAGAAATTATAAAGGGCGGAAAGATCGCGGATATTGTCGCGGTTATAGGCAGCCTTGATCTTATAATACCGGAAATAGACAGATAAATTATAATAAACGGAGAAAGAATGGAGCTTATTAAAGAACTGCTTTATGATACAGGCAAACCGCTTTCAGAGTTTTATGCATGGATGCACGGATACTGGGCTGTATGGAATATGCCCGCGGCAGCGCTTGATATTATCATCATGATCGTTGTTGCTGCTGTTGTAGCGGTTTTTCTGGCCCTGAACGCTTTGTTTATAATATATTACGAAAGAAAATTCGCTGCTCTTATACAGATAAGAAAGGGTCCGAACAGGGTCGGGCCTTTTGGTATTTTTCAGACCGTGGCAGACGCGCTGAAAATGCTGCTGAAAGAGGACATAAACCCCCGGAATATAGATAAAGGAGCGTTCTGGGCCGCTCCTTTTATTATTTTTACCGCTTCTTTTGCAGTGTTCCTTGTGATACCTTTCGGCAAAGGAATGATAGCGGGCGATCTGAATATAGGAATACTGTATATTCTCGCGATAAGCGGGCTTGCTGTGATATCAATACTTGCGGCAGGATGGGGCTCAAACAACAAGTATTCTCTTATAGGAGGACTGCGTTCGGCGGCACAGATTGTGAGTTATGAAATCCCGCTTATTCTGACGGTTCTGGCGGTCATTCTGCTTGCAGAGTCAATGCAGATGAGCAAAATAGTTGAAGCTCAGTCGGGAATGTGGTATATAGTTCTTCAGCCGGCAGCGTTCATAATCTTTTTAATAGCCGGGAACGCAGAGCTGAACAGAGGGCCGTTTGACCTTCCTGAGGCGGAATCAGAACTCGTATCCGGTTTTATTACGGAATATTCCGCGATGAAGTTTGCTTTCTTTTTTCTGGCCGAGTACACGAATTTATTTTTGATATCCGCAATAGCAACGGCATTATTTCTCGGCGGCTGGCAGGGGCCTTTGCTTCCGCCGTTTATATGGTTTATGATAAAGACATATTTTATTGTTACAATTCTCATGTGGGCGAGATGGACTTTCCCCCGCATAAGGATTGATCATTTAATGGAGTTCTGCTGGAAGGTTCTTCTGCCGATTGCGCTTTTGAACCTGCTTGCAACGGCGTTTGTGATAAAAATACTCCAATAAAGCGGAGTGTATACCGGCGCCTGAAACGGCGGACGGATCAAAATACGGAAAGGTTTGGCGGATGTTTAAGTATATAGCCGAAATTATTAAAGGAAGCGTGAGCCTGATAGAGGGAATGGCAGTAACGCTGAAACATATGTTCCGGCCGGCAATAACCTGCCGGTATCCCGAGGAAAAGCCTGATCTGCCTCTGCGTTTCAGAGGCAGGCTTGTTATGCCTGTTGATCCTGAAAAAGGGAAACACAGATGCACCGGGTGCATGATATGCGTAAGGGTTTGTCCGAACAGATCCCTTGATACCGCCAAGATTATGGTGGACGGCAAACCTAAAGCTGAAGCAGACTGGTATACATATAATCTTTCCACCTGTATTTTCTGTAATCTTTGCGTTGAGTCCTGTCCGTTTGGCGCCATTATAATGTCGGATGAATACGAGTGTTCCGTGTACGAAAGAAAGGATCTTATACTTGAATTGACAGGAGAAAAATACGAACTCAAAGGGAAAAAAGCAAAATGGTGGCAGAGCAAATTCAAAGAGGAAGAACAGTGATATGGCAGAGAGTATAATTTTTTACGGTTTTTCAGCGGTTATAGTTGTGAGCGCGCTTTTGATGGTTCTTTCAAAAAATGTTTTTCACAGTGCGCTGTGGCTTGCTCTGACCCTTTTTGGGGTAGCGGGGATATATGTGCTCCTTAATGCCTATTTTCTTGCGGGCGTGCAGGTGCTTATTTATATAGGCGCTGTTGTGGTGCTTGCTGTTTTTGTAATAAATCTTACAAAGTCAATAACCGGGAAAGATTCTCCTCAGCGGAACAATAGTGTTCTTTTGGCGGCTATGGTATCATTTGCCGCCCTGTTTTTGATATTAAGCGCTCTTTTAAAGACCGCGTGGGGTGCGGCTGTCTCGAAAACAGCGCTTCCCGACAGTACACCGCTTATTGGAAAACTTCTGCTTACTGATTTTGTGGTGCCGTTTGAAGTTGTTTCCGTGCTGCTTTTGGCCGCTTTAGTGGGCGCTGTGGCAATAGTATCAAAGGATAAGGAGGGGGATGAATGATCACGCTGAATCATTTTCTTATTCTCGGAGCAGTGCTTTTTACGATAGGAGTATTCGGGGTCTTAACAAGGAGAAACGCAATAGGAATACTTATGTCGCTGGAGCTTATGTTCAATGCCGCGGCAATAAATATGGTGGCATTTTCCGCTTATGCCGCACCGGAAAATATATACGGTGAAATATTCACGCTTTTTATAATAGCGGTGGCGGCGGCGGAAAGCGTGCTTGCGCTCGCCATCATACTTGCGATTTACAGAAAGAGAGTTGTTTTGAACGCCGATGAAATGAATATAATGAAATGGTAGCGTTTATGAAACATGTAAAAAACTTTTTTATACGGAGGCAGACGTAAGTGGATGAACTGCAGGGCATATTAGGCCTTATTATCACAGGAATACCGCTTTTGGCTTTTGTTTTGATTGTTTTGTTTGCCATGAAAAATGAAAAGCTGAGCGCTTTGATATCAATAGCAGGCGCGGGAACCGCTCTGGCGGTTTCTTTGTATATCCTGTTTCTTCAGATTAATATGGGCGGACAGGGCTCCATAAACAGCAGCATACCATGGATGTATCTGGGGGACCTGAAACTGCACATAGGCGTTATGATGAATCCGCTTACCGCGGTTATGCTGATAGTTGTTACCGGGGTGAGTTTTCTGGTTCAGATATATTCAATGGGTTATATGAAGGGAGACAGGGCGTATTCGAAATTTTTCGCTTATCTGTCGCTCTTTTCATTTTCAATGCTCGGAATAGTAATAGCAAATAATCTGCTGCAGCTCTTTATATTCTGGGAGCTTGTCGGACTGTCCTCGTATCTTCTTATAGGTTTCTGGTATCATAAGCCCGAGGCGGCGGCGGCCGGCAAAAAAGCTTTTGTGGTGACCCGTTTCGGTGATTTTGGATTTCTTATAGGAATACTTATGCTGACATATATAACAGGGACTTTTGATTTTGCGGCCATTGAGGCAATGGTAAAGGCGAATAAAATAGAAACGTTCACGCTTACCGTGATAATGGTTCTTCTGTTCTGCGGAGCGGCGGGGAAATCCGCGCAGTTCCCGCTTCACGTATGGCTGCCCGATGCGATGGAAGGGCCCACGCCGGTTTCAGCGCTTATACACGCGGCAACAATGGTAGCGGCAGGAGTTTTCATGGTGGCAAGGCTTTTCGGCCTGTTTATGAGCGCGCCGGAATCGCTGATTATCATCGCTTATATAGGGGGATTCACCGCGCTTTTTGCGGCGACTATCGCCATAGTGCAGAATGACATAAAGCGCGTGCTTGCTTTTTCAACCCTGTCACAGCTTGGTTTTATGATGCTTGCTTTGGGAGTGGGGGGATATACGGCGGGTATGTTCCATCTTTTTACCCACGCTTTTTTCAAGGCTCTTTTGTTTCTCGGAGCGGGAAGTGTTATACATTCCGTTCATACAAATAATATACAGCAAATGGGAGGGCTTCACAGAAAAATGCCCGTAACATCGATCACATTTCTGATTGCCGCATTTGCCATAGCAGGCATTCCGCCGTTTGCGGGTTTCTGGAGCAAAGATGAGATTATGGCGGTAATAATGGACAGCGGGCATGCCAAACTTTATTATGCAGCCGCATTCACCGCGTTTTTGACGGCATTTTATATGTTCAGGCTTTATTTTCTTGCGTTTATGGGGAAACCAAGGGACAGGGAGGTTTATGACCGCGCCCACGAATCTCCGCTTGTAATGACAGTGCCGCTTATGATACTCGCGGTTATGTCTGTTTTCGGCGGTTTCTGGGGAGCTCCGGCCGGCACGCCTTTTCTTCCGGAAATGAAAAACAGTATTTATGCGTTTCTTTATTACGGAAGCATGCCGCATATACCTCATTTTCATATGAACGTTGCTCTGATATCTTCGGGAATCGCGGTGTCCGGAATTCTTCTTGCCGTGGTTATGTACTGGAAAAAAATAATAGATCCGGAAAAAATAAGAAAAATGTCCGGGCCTGTATACACGCTTTTATACAATAAATATTTTATTGATGAACTGTACATGTTTATTATCAGAAATGTACTGTTCCGTTTGTCCCTGGCGGTTAAGTGGTTTGACAGACACGTGGTTGACGGGCTTGTGAACCTGTCGGCTTTTGCCTGCCGCTGGGGCGGAGCGAAGCTGAGAAAAACAGTTACGGGCAGCCTGCAGAATTATGCGCTGGCCGCGTTCGGAGGGTTTGTTGTTATTGTGGCGGCGCTGGCAATATACAACCCTGAGGCTCTCAGAATACTTGGAGGAAAGTAATGGCGGAATTGACACGTTTTCTGGAAACAATACCTTTTTTAAGTATGATATATCTTATGCCGCTTGCGGCTGTTGTCATACTGTTCCTTATACCGGGCAGACACCGGACGGCAATAAAGATTGTTTCGCTTGTGTTTTCTTCTTTGTCCTTTCTTCTGGCAGTGCTGCTTTTTATAGCGTATGATTTTTCCTATACCGGCACGGACCTTCAGTTTGTTGAAAGGGTCCAATGGGTGCCGGCGCTCGGGATAAATTATTTCATGGGTGTTAACGGAATAAATGTAGTGCTTGTACTTCTTACGGGAATAATAATAACAGCGGGAATTCTTGCTTCGTGGAATATAATGGACAGGCCCAAAGAATTCTTTATACTGCTGCTGACGCTTACAACCGGCGTCTTTGGGGTGTTCATGACATATAATCTGTTCCTGTTCTTTTTGTTTTATGAAATAGCGGTTCTTCCCATGTATCTTCTTATCGGCATATGGGGAACCGGCGACAAGGAATATTCCGCAATGAAGCTTACGCTGTACCTTCTTGTGGGCAGCGCGCTTATACTTGCGGGTATTCTGGGGATTTATTTTGCCGCAGGGCTCAATACGTTTGATTTTGATCTTATAGAAGCGGTTGCTTTTTCAAGAAACTTTCAGATAATATTTTTCCCTGTATTGTTCGTGGGTTTTGGCATACTTGCCGCTTTGTGGCCGTTTCATACATGGTCGCCGGACGGGCACGCTTCGGCTCCTACCGCGGTTTCCATGCTGCACGCGGGGGTTCTTATGAAACTCGGGGCATACGGATGCCTTATCATACCTGTCTGGCTGTTTCCTGAAGGCGCGGAATTCTGGCTGCCTGTGGTTGCGGTCATGGCGGTTATTAATATTGTTTACGGTGCGGTAGGCGCGGTAAAACAAACGGACCTGAAATATATTGTGGCTTACTCTTCGGTGTCGCATATGGGGGTTGTGATGCTGGGAATAGCGGGTATGAATTCTGTGGCTTTTTCGGGGGCTGTTTTTCAGATGGTATCGCACGGTATTATGACGGGGCTTTTCTTCGGGCTCGTGGGCATGATTTACGGACGTACTCATACAAGGGACATACATTCAATGCACGGCCTGGCTAAGGTTATGCCGAAACTGGCGGTGTTTTTTGTAATGACAGGACTGTGCTCTCTGGGGCTCCCGGGGCTTTCCGGTTTTGTCGCGGAAATTACAACTTTTATAGGCGCTTACAGGACATACCCGGTGCTTGCGATAACCGCGGTTTTCGGGATTGTTATTACGGCATTTTATGTTCTCAGGGTTGTTCAGATGATATTATTCGGCAAAACAGATGAAAAATATAAAACTCTTAAAGATGCCGGCAGAATAGAATACGCATCGCTGTTTATACTTATGTTTTTTATCGTGCTTTTCGGCTTTTATCCGTTTTATATAATGGAAATGATCCATACTTCAGTGCTTCCGATAGCGGATAAAATAGCCGCGGCCGCGGAAACAGCAAAAACAGCGGGAGGTATGTAAATTGAACATTGTTTTAATGACCGATGAACTCATATATGCAGCAGTTATAATTATGGTGCTTTTGCTGGATTTCTTTACTGACAGAAAAAAAATAATCGGATGGTTTTTTACCATTGCGACATTTGCGCTGCTTGTATTTATCCTCGCGGATAAATATTACGGAATTACGGGGCGTGAATCAGGTGTTTTGTGGAACGGTTCCTTTATCCGGGACAATATGGCATGGTTCGCGAAAGTGGTATTGCTGACAGGCGCTTTTTTTACCGGATTAATGTCAATAGACACCATAAGCCTTAAGAAAAGGCATACAGGCGCGTATTATATGATACTGGGGGCATCAACCCTGGGTATGATGTTTCTGGTTTCTTCGCGTGAGCTTGTTACCATGTATGTTGCGCTTGAACTGGCGGCGATTTCGCTGTATGCTCTGGCTTCCTTTAGAAAAGATGATGAATCCCTTGAAGGCGGGATGAAATATGTCATACTCGGAGCTTTTTCTTCGGGTATGCTGCTTTACGGTTTGAGTCTTGTTTACGGAGCGACAGGCACCACTTATCTGGACGGGATAATGATAAGCGTATCCGGCGGCAGTGTTAATATTCCGATACTTGCTATAGGAATGATATTTATTCTTCTTGGAATAGGTTTTAAACTGTCTATGGTGCCTATGCATATGTGGACCCCTGATGTGTATCAGGGCGCGCCGATGCCGATCACGGCGTTTATATCAGTTGCTTCAAAAGCAGCGGGCTTTGTATTTGCGGTCAGGATATTCTCCTACGCATTTATAAATTTCAAAGCAGGCGCAGCTGATCCGTTGTGGGTGCCGATAATTGCTGTTCTTGCGTTTCTTACGATGACCATCGGAAATCTTATAGCCATCCCTCAGAGAAATATCAAAAGGCTCTTGGCGTATTCATCCATTTCGCAGGCAGGATATATACTTGTGGGTTTTGTGGGTGCGTCGGTTATCGGGATGAGCGCTGTTTTGTTTTATCTTATGGCTTATACAGTAACCAATATAGCTGCTTTTGCGGTTCTTGCGGTGGTTGAAAGATCAACGGGTTCAAATGAACTTGACGGTTATTCCGGGCTTGCGCGCAGGCAGCCGCTGCTTGCGTTTACGCTTTTGGCTGCTTTGTTATCGCTTGCGGGCATACCTCCGCTGGTTGGTTTTGCCGGGAAGGTATATCTTTTTTATGCCGCAATGGAAAAAGGCTTTTTATGGCTGGTTATTGCGGGAGCTTTAAACAGTACGATATCTCTTTATTATTATCTTTTGATCTTAAAGAGAATGTATATGTGGGACAAAAAAGAAGAAAACCCGCCTAAAATTCATGTTCCTGTGACCGTCAGGATAGTTCTTATTGCCGCGGTTGCGGCAATGCTGATATTCGGAATTCTGCCCGGACTTCTTGTTGACACAACCCTTGAAGCCGCGCTGGGGATGTTTAGGTAGTGTGA
>CAYTNY010000075.1:0-11198 GCA_964439215.1 uncultured Spirochaetia bacterium | reverse complement strand
TAAATAACTGTATGAATTAAGTGTTCCGGTATGTGCGAAAAAAAAGACTTTAATTTTATGAAGTGTTGCAATAAAACTTGCAAACTACCCGGAGCAGTTCAAAATTCAATGGGAGGGATAAAGGTTAAGAAAGCCGGAAGACCGTGAGTTTCGGGGCAGGGTTTGGGTTCTTTTCCGCCTCCTTTTCAAAAAGGGAAATACAGAGGGATTTAGTTTTTAACGACAAGACGGCAAGCCATACCTTTGAAATTCAAAAAAAACTTCGCGCTGCGGGAGCTGTCTGTTATCCGCATGCTTTAATGAAATAAAACACACCCGCTGACGCCGCCTCACCCGCTGTCTTTTTTTTTATCTGTTTTTCTGTTCTTTTCGCTGCCGCCGCACATGTTATAAAGTTCTTCGGCGGAAAGCTGTTCTTTGAAAAGATCACACTCCCCGCAGTTCGTGCATATCAGACAGGGTTTTTCGGGTTCTGTTTTATTTTCTTTATTTTCTTTATTTTCTTTTTCCTTCAACTTATCTCCACTCCTGCTTTTCCCGGATCATTAAAAAATCTCTTTATTTTTACGGCGGGCCTTCCCGAACAGTGCATGGGAAACGCAAATGCTATTCCTACTGACCTGAAGTATCCGATAACATCCGCAATCTTTTTATCATCAGCATCCGACAGATGAAACCCTCCTGCGATAGCGCGTATTTTCCGTCTGCCTTCCAAAGCTTTTTTAAGCATTTTTTCCGGGCCCGGATGGGCGCATCCGCAGATAAGAATACTGCCCTTTCCTGATTCCGCTATCAGCCCCTGTTCATACATGACTCCGGATTTATAGTATCCTTTAACTTCCCCCGTCAATACCGCGCCCGGCCTTATTTTCAAGGGCTTTTCCCCTGCCAGGCGGACCTTTGCCCCGTATTTCTTGATCTTATTCACAAGCCGGACCGGGCTGTGTCCGCACAGATAAACCGCGGCCCTGTTATTATATTCAAGAAAATTCCACAATCCTCCCGTATGATCCCAGTGTCTGTGGGAAATAACCACATGTTTTATTTTCGCGGGATCTATTCCTTTTCTTTTCATCGCCTCAAGCAGTTTTTTGCCGCCGCAGAATGTATCAAACAGTACATCATCTCCGACAAGCAGAGAAAGCCCCCATAATCCGTTTTTTCTGTCTTTTTCGCTGTGCCCGTCCGCAATTATTTTAATTTTCATTCGTTCCCTTTTTTACTGCTGTTTTGAAGTCAACCGCCCCAATAAGGATCATCATAATTCCTGAATGAACTTCCCGCTTCAGGATTATATTTTGCGACTGCTTTTCTTGAAAAAGAATATTCGTAATTTTCAATATAACTTTTTATGATTTCATAGGCTTTGTTTATTTCTTTTATCTGTTCTTCACAGCCCCCGCATTTTTCTCCGCCGTTTTTATCCGGATGGTGCTCTTTTACAAGGTCTTTGTGTCTTTTTTTTATATATCCCAGCGAAGCACGGTCCGGCAGCCCGAGTTTTTCTTTTGCTTTGATTATTTCCTTGTAGGAATATTTTTTTTTACTCATAAAACACCTTTCTTTATATTTTCACAACCGCGCCGCCCCAGGTTAATCCCGCGCCAAAAGCGGACATTGCGACAACATCGCCTTTTTTTATTTTCCCTTCTTCAATGGCCTGCGCCAGAGCTATGGGAATCGTGCCCGCGGATGTATTACCGTATTTCTGTATATTGATTATATTTTTTTCATCCGGCCATCCGAACCGCTTGGCAATTGAACGGATAATTCTTATATTTGCCTGGTGAAATATCACGAAATCTATTTCTTCGGCTGTTTTCCCCGCTTTTTCAAGCGCTTCTCCCAGAACCTTGGGCATTTTGTCCACGGCAAGTTTATATACTTCCGCGCCGTCCATTTTCAGATAATGCATCCGATGCTTTACGGTTTCTTCTGTCGCGGGCATGGCAGATCCGCCGGCGGGCTGATAAAGCATATTTCTTTTTGTCCCGTCCGAATAGATCACGCTTGATATTATTCCGCCCTCATCCACTCTTCCTATAACAGCCGCACCCGCGCCGTCGCCTAAAAGCACACAGGTATTTCTGTCTTCCCAGTCGGTTATGCAAGAGAGCTTTTCAGCGGCTATAAGCAGAATATTTTTATATCTTCCCGTTTCAATAAACGCTCTTGCCGTATCAAGCCCGTATATAAAACCGGAACAGGCCGCGGAAAGATCAAATGCCGGTGTATTATTAAGCCCAAGTTTGCTTTGAACCAGAGCCGCGGCGGACGGCCACGGCGAATCAGGCGTGATTGTCGCCACCAAAACAAGGTCTATATCCTCTTTTTTTATACCGGCGGACGCCAGCGCCTTTTCACCGGCTTTTAGCGCCATATCCGAAACAGCCTCGCCGTCCGCGGCGATTCTTCTTTCCTCTATGCCTGTTCTTGTTCTTATCCATTCATCCGTTGTATCAACTGTTTTTTCAAGCTCCGCATTGGTTAGAATTTTTTCCGGGACATAATAACCTGTTCCTTTGATACCCGCATTAAATGTCATAATGAACTCCTTTTATTATTTTTTATCCGCGGCAGCAGACTCTATTTTCAGCGCTATTTCCCTGAACGCTTCAGCCGCATTGTTTTTATCCGAGCTTAGAACGGGAACATTGCCCGAATCTGAAGCCGCTGTGAACAAAGGATTAAAAGGGACTCTTCCGAGAAACTGAGCCCCCAGCTCCGATGCCATTTTTTCCCCGCCTCTGCCTGTAAATAATTCCGTTTCTTTTCCGCAGTGCGGGCATTTAAAGCCGCTCATATTTTCAATTACGCCTATTATATGAGTTTTCATCTCTTTTGCAAAGAGAAAACTTTTCCTTGCGTCAAGAACCGCGACTTCCTGCGGCGTTGTGACTATAACAACACCGGTTAAGTCCGGTATCAGCTGCAGCACACTCAGCGGTTCATCGCCTGTTCCCGGCGGCGAATCAATAATAAGATAATCAAGCTCCCCCCAGGAAACATCACTTAAAAAACTGCGTATGATCCCGGCTTTCATGGGGCCGCGCCAGATGATAGGCCGGTCAGGATCATTGCCTGTCAGGCCCATACTTACGATCTTCAGCCCTGCCGGGCCGTTTACCGGAATTATTTCATTGTTTTCCTGCGTCATTCTTTCGCTCTGAATGCCAAGAAGTTTTGCGGTATTGGGCCCGTGAAGATCGGTGTCAAGAAGCCCGCATTTCTTTCCGGAAGCGCCGATCGCGCAGGCTATATTTACGGCTGCCGAACTTTTGCCCACGCCGCCTTTTCCGCTGATAACCGCTATTTTATATTTTATTTTCTTCATTTTCTCTTCTATTGATTTTTTCTGTCTCTCAAATTCAGCTGTTTTATCGGGGTCCATTGACTGCTCCTGCGAAAAGTTTTGTATGTATAAAATCCCATATGTTTCTGATTTCTTTTTTTATTTTTTCATCCGCTCCTTCCGAAGGCGGAATGCCTTTTATCACCGAATTCAATACACTTTCCGAAAACGACACGCTGCCCGCGCAAGCTATTCCCCGGGCTCGGCAGAAATCAATTATTTCATTCGTTTTTTCAGTGCTTATATCGTATTTGTTTATTATAACACAAACTTCAACGCCAAAATGCCCGGCAACACGGGCGGCCCTGTCAAGATCATGCAGCCCGGATACGGTTGGCTCGGTTACTATAACCGCCAGATCAACTCCTGTCAATGACGCCATTACAGGACACCCCGTGCCCGGCGGGCCGTCAATGATCACAAGCTCCCTGCCCGCTTTTTCCGCGGCGTTTTTGGCATCTTCCCTTACTTTGGCGGCAAGTTTTCCTGAATTATCCTCCGCAATTCCCAGTTTCGCGTGAATAAAGGGGCCGTACAGCGACTGTGAAGCATACAGCTCTCCTGCCGTATTTTCACTCATTGCAACAGCATTTTCAGGGCATACCCGGGCGCAGAACCCGCACCCCTCGCAAAGCAGAGGGTTTATGGTATAATATTTTTTTTCCTTTAACACTGCCTCAAATCTGCATACCTCTCCGCACCTGCCGCAGCCCGTGCATTTATCGCTTTTGATTTCCGCTTTTTTTCCCGCTTTGAAATCATCTGTCTGTATAACTTTATGCTCAAGCAGCAAATGCAGATTTGCCGCGTCCACATCACAGTCCGCCGCGGCGCAGCCGCCTGAAAGAGCAATGAAAGAAGCTGATATCATTGTCTTTCCCGTGCCGCCTTTTCCGCTTATAACCGTCATCTGTTTCATTATTTTATCCCCTTTCTCCATCCTGTCCTGAACTTTTTATCCGGCTCAAACTCCGGAATAAAAGGTTTTATATCAAGCAGGGGCGAATTATCAACCGCGTCAATATTATCAATATATAAAATATTTTTATTTCTTTTTATAAGTTTTACTATACTTATGCCTATTCTGTTGGGACGCCGCGGCGCTCTTGCGGCGAATACGCCTCTTAATTTTGTATCCTGAAAAGGTTTTACCAGGAGTCTGTACCCTTTTATTCTGTGAAAACGGTAAATCAGTATAATATGCGAAAAACCTTCAATATCAGAGAGCCCTTCTTCAAATTTTTTATAAACAACAACCTGTCCTTTTGCGTTTGTTTTTGAAGGCTGTATCGGGCCTTTTCCGGGTTCTTTATGAGGAGAACGTATATAACCTATTTTTTCCAGTTTCATATTTTATTGCGCCTCTATAAGAACACAAACACCATACAGGGTTTTTATCCCGTTGTCTCCGCAGAACCTGAGTACTTCATCATCCTGTGCACCGGGCTGAAACCATATTTTTTTTATCCCGAGCTCCAGGCACTGTTTTGCCGTTTTCAGCGATACTGCGGGCGGAGTCACAAGATTTACAACATCTATTTCCGCCTGTATTTCCTTAAGATCCTTATACGCTTTAACCCCGTCAGCTTCAGCAGCCGCCCGGGTTACGGGATAAACCGTTTTTCCCGCTTTGATCAGCCTGCGAAACACCTGGAACGCTGTTTTTTCTTCATTTCTGAAAGAACCCGCCACTACGAATGTTTTGCAGGACAGAAACTCATCTATTAAATTTTCATTGTTTTTATTTTCCATTTTACCGTCCTTTATTTTTTTCCGGCGGCGGCAGTCAGTTTATCCGCCAGGACTTTAAAAATCTCCCTGTAGTTCTTATCCGTTTCCACAAGCGTATCTCCGCGGGAATATATTTCCGCGGCTTTTCTTGAAAAAGGTATCTTTAAGATAACATCAACCCCGGCACGGGCGCAGTAATCTTCTATTATGCCGTCATTTTCACCGGCTCTGTTTATCAGCACGCCGCACGGCAGAGACATTTTTCTCAGCATCATAACCGTCAGATGCAGGTCATTAACTCCAAAAGGCGTGGGTTCGGCGGCAAGAAGAACATAATCCGAACCGGAAACCGCGGCTATTACGGGACAGGAAGTGCCCGGAGGCGCGTCTATAATCACTGTCCTGCTTTTATCAATACATTTTTTTGTCTCCCTTATAAGACGCGGAGCCGCTATTTCTCCGATTTTAAGCCTTCCGCACGCATATAAAAGGCCGCCGCGCTTCCCTTTGTCAATGCTTCCTATTTCATGATCCGCCTCATACATTGCGTTTTGAGGGCAAAGAACCGCGCACGCACCGCATGAATGGCAAAGATGATCATATATAAGCACATTCCCGCTGCCTTTGCCGTCCGCGGACGGAGGTATTACGGCCGCCGCTCCAAACTCACAAACCCGCGAGCAATTCCCGCAGTATGTACACTTATTATGATCAACACGCGGCACCGGCGTATAAATTTTTCCGCTGCTTTCTATTTCAGGACGGAGAAAAAGATGCGCGTTGGGCTCTTCCACGTCACAGTCAATAAGCTGCGCATTATCAAGTGAAAGCGCGAGATTAACAGCCGCGGTTGTTTTCCCGGTCCCGCCCTTGCCGCTTGCTATAGCGATAATCATTATCTGTTTCCGCTCCGGCCGAAAGATTTTCCTCTGCCGGAAGCGTTCTGTCCCCGGTCCTTTCCTCTGCCGGCCCTTTCATTAACACCGCGCCCCGTTTCTTTTCCCGCGCCGCCCTGTTTATTGCCCGCTTTTTTTCCAAGGCCCCTTCCCGTGCCGCAGCCTTTTCCGGCCGGGCCCGTTCCGTCTCCATAAGGCATTTGGGATCACACTCCTTTATTTTTTTCTTTTTTCTATTTCCTCTTCAACTTCCTCATAGCCTTCCTTGTAAAACTTCTCCTCATCAGGCGCAAGCTCCTTAAGAAGTCTTAAAAATTCTCCCGCATGCACTCTTTCCTCATCCGCTATATCCTTTAAAACATCCTGCGCCAGTTCGTTGTCGGTTGATTCCGCAAGCTGCATATAAAGCTGTATTGCCTCGTATTCAGCCGCTATCATGAACCTTATTGCCCTTACAAGCTCCTCATGCGTAAGCTTCTTTCCGCTGGCAAGCCCCGAAAACGGCGAACCAAAATCCGGCATAACGCACCTCCATTTATATTTGTTTTTTTGAAGCTCCCGGCCCTTGTACTTCAGGGCTTTTTCCTTCTTTAAATCTTTTTATCACTTCCTCAACAGAGCCTTGGGCATCCGCGTACATCTTGACACCCGCGGCCTCCAGCGCCGCGTGGGCATTGGGCCCGAAACTACCGGATACAGCCGCCCGGGCGCCTTTTGAAACAACAAGCTGGGCAGTGTGAACACCGGCCCCTCCCGCTGCCGCTGCCGCGGGATTCTCAATGGCCTCATATTCTCCGGACTCTGTGTCATAAATTATTATCCACGCGCATCTGCCAAAACGCGGGTCACTTTCATCCGTCAGGTTCTTTCCTTTTGAACTCAGGCATATCTTCATTCAGATCCTCCTTTTAAAATTATTCTTCATGTTCGCATACGTTTTTATCCAGCCCGTATCCTTTGCCTTTCCCGGGGGCGCAGGTGCTTTCGCCGCCGGCAAGCGTTCCTTTTTCTATTTCAGCAATAACATCAGACACTTTCCCCGATACTCCCGGCACCGGCTTAATTGACTCCGCGGCAAACAGGTTCAATGCGTTTTGACCCATGCCTCCGGCAGCTATAACCTCAACTTTTTTTTCACTGAGAAACTTCGGGAGAAATCCGGGTGCATGCCCGGGATTATCCACCACTTCTTTTGCCGTTATTTTTCCGTCTTCAACATCAACAATAGTAAACTGAGGACATCTTCCAAAATGCTGTGAAACATATTCACCATCCGTTGAAATAGCGTACTTCATTTGCACCTCCTTTTTTATAAGTGAATCTGGCGTCCCGGAAAGAAAATATCATCCCGCCCCGCGGACAGCGGTTCTCAGACAGCCGGGTCAGAGCACTCCGCGCATATTCCGTAAAACTGTATGAGATGATTTTCAATTTTAAATTTATATTTTTTCGAGAGTTTTTTCTGTGTCTGCTCCAGCAGTTTTACCTCCTCGTCAATAAAATCATCATAATCAATGATTTTATTGCATCCGGTGCATACAAGATGATGATGATGCCCTTTGGAGCTTTCGGCAAGTTCGTATCTCGCGCGTTTATCGCCGAAATCAAATTTATGAACAGCGCCCATTGATGATAACATTTCAAGGGTCCTGTAAACGGTTGTAAGCCCGACCGCGGGATTTATTTTTTTCGCCCTTAAAAATATTTCTTCCGCGCTCAAATGCTCTTTTGTATTTAAAAGAACCTGCAGCACGGTTTCTCTTCCCGCTGTCACCCGGTAGCCGCACCCGCGGAACCTGCCGCGCCATCCGGCTCTTTTCGGAAATCCGCCGCTTCTCATTGCTCCTCCTTATTGAAAATGATTTTCATTAATATTTTATAACCGTACATCCTCTTTGTCAAACACTTTTTTCTCTCATTTTTTAATAAAGCTTAATATACGCTCAAAGCCAAAACTATTATCATGAATTATTTCTTCCCGGAGCTCTTCGCCCGGGACAAAACCCTGTTTTTCAACCTCGGCCTTTATTTCTCTGATTCCTATCGTTCCAAAATCCCCCTGCGGCCTGCTGTCACCCAGGCAATGCTTCGGAAAAAACAGCAAAATACCGTTTTTATCAAGAACATTGAACGCAAAAGCATAGAGCCGCGCTCTTTCTTCTTTACCGTAATAATGAGCCGTGTCAAAAAGCACAAAAAAATCAAACTTACGGTCCGTCCTGAAATTTATTTTCCCGTTTGTATCGCATATTCTGACATTTGAGGCCGAATAGGCTTTCAGTCTTTCTTTCAGTTCATCATAAACATCGTGATTGGATTCAGCCGCGCAGACAATGCCTTCACTGCCCGATGCCTGGGCAAGCGGGACCGTATAAACCCCGCCTCCTGATCCAAATTCCAGTATTCCGGCCCCGGGTTTAACGCCGCTTCTCAGAAAAAAATCCCTGCCTTTGCCGTTATACCATTCCCTGAATTTATCTTTTTCCTCCATTTGTTCCCGCCTCTTATTTTAGTTTATGATCAATAGATCCATCCGGCAGCATATTATCCGGATGAAATATACTTTTTTCTTCCGATTGATAACGCCTGCACTCTTTATTTGATTTCAAACAATAGTTTTCAGCCCATTTATTATCAAGAAATCCTGCCTCAATATAATATTTAATCGGACATATATTATACCATTTGCATATTTTCATATGATTCTCCTTCTTTGTCCGCACATCTGCCGGAAAAAATCTAAATTTCCGGTATTACAGGATCCTTTTCGCCGTTTTTCCTTTTCACTGCCATATCATTCAGCTGTTGATAATTAGAAATAATCTTTTCAACCGCAGCAGTGATATTTTCGGCGTTTTTTACAACAACAGGCTGAACTTCCGTGTTTTTGGCCATTTTCTTAAAATTCGCGCTGACAACCCGCGCGGCCGCACAGCTGAATTCATTGAGCATGGCCTTTATTGAATGCATTTTTGTTTCAGAACCATGTTGTTCATCCTCGTCTTTCTTCGTATTCAGCTGTTTTCCCGCAAACTCACATTTCCCGCACCTGTAAACATGAAATTTTAAAAAAACAGGCGCATCGCCAAAATGACCTTTCCACATATTCTCATTTTCATCCGCCGCAATTGCTATATTCAGTTTATCCATACCCGTTTTCTCCTTTCTCCGCGGATATAACAACAAAACTTCCTTTTCCCGAACCACGGACGGCTTTTTGTATGATTTTTCTGTTATCATTCCCCGCAAACAGCGTCCGGTAAGTCTTATCCACATTGAAGCCCGCGTTTTTCAGCATTTTTTTTATTTCAGCAGCCGTAAAGAAAGCGGCATTTTCATAAAAAACCGATTTTTTATTTCTGCATTTTTTTCCGATTCTGCTGTTTTTATCAATTACAGCGGCGATTACAATTCCGCCGGATTTTAATACCCGGTATGCCTCATTCAGCGCTTTTTCCGGATCTTTCACAAAACAAAGCGTGACAATAAAAACAACGCAGTCAAACACTCCGTCCTCAAAAGGAAGGTTTTCCGCCGGCGCGCAGACGGTTCTGATTCCTCTTGCCCGCGCGGCTTTCAGCATGTTTTTTGAAATATCAATCCCCTCTTTTATACCCAGAATTTCCGCAAATCTTCCGGTCCCCGCGCCTATCTCCAGAAATCTTCCTTTTTTCGGCATGGCTTTTTTTACAGCCGCGGCCTCTGAAAGAAATAAAAACCTGTTTTTTTCATACCATTCGTCATATTCCCTGTATTTTTTGTCAAATATATTCATAACTTCTCCTTTTGAAACAGCTGAATTTTATTTGTTTTTACCCTCTTTAACAAAAAGCAGAGGAAAAACAATATCGCTTACACAGCACGGCAGCCAGACCGCAAGAAAAAGAAAAACAAACAGCGCCGCAATACCTGCAATACCCAGTCCTCCCGCGTCCGCCATAATAATATGAAAAAGAGACGCCCAGGTGCTTATTAAAACGTGGCACATATGCGGAAATTTTGTAGAGGGCCTGAAATACGCGGCTGCAATACCTGCGGCGGCAAGCGGATTAACGAGCCACCATTTTTCTATGAACCCGATATGGGGCTGTCTGCGGGGCATATCAAGAAGTATTTCGCCGATGTATGGAATAAGCGAATCGCCTAAAGTAGCAATGCCGATTGCGCCTGTATATCCTATCAGTATAAAAAAAACAACATTGAATTTCGCGCGGTTTCCGCGGCTGTGTTCAAATCTGTATTTTTTGTAAATGGAAGCGGTTGTAAGCGCGCTTAAAAAAACATGCAGCGGATGAAGCGTATAAAAAATATTATAAGCGGTTTTTTCGGGAATGGATACAAATAAGAATATTATAATTATTCCTGTTGCCGCCCCGAATAAGGTAAACGGAGCGTGATTCCGCAGTTCTTTGGCGATTAAACCGGACATGCCGCAGCCTCCTTTGCCGCCCTGTTTTATACTGCCTGAAAAAAAACAGCGCTTTCAGTATTCTTTATGGATATAAATTCCGTTATAAAACGGAAAACCGGGCGCATATTATAATCCAACGGCCCGGTTTTCGCGCGGGATTCTTACTTATCTTCTTTGCTTTCCAGTTCTTTTACTCTGTCTTTCATTGCTTTAAGCTCCTGCTCAAGCAATTCTGTTTCCCTGTTTAAAAAAGCTTTTTCATCCTGCGGTCCGTATGACGGATAAGCCCCCGCATAACCGCCGGATCTACCCAAGCCCCTTGAGCCGGCTCCGCGTCCAAAACCGCGGCCCCATCCCATACCGTTTCCGAATCCGCGGCCTCTTCCGGGCCCGCCGCCAAAACCTCCGCTCATAAAGCCGGGTGCGTTATTGCCGGCGCAAAAACCCAGGCCTCTGCCTGTCATGGCGCCCGCTCCGGCCGGTCCTGTTCTGTCTCCTCTTGGCATCTTTAACACCTCCTTTTAACGGTTTGTTATTGAAAATGATTTTCATTAACAATTATACTTAAAATACCGCCCGTGTCAAGAAAATTATAGAAAAAAATGTTCTGTCCGGATTGCGGGTTTTATTGCGGCACTTAATAGAATCAAATTCCTTTTTTTCGCACATACCGGAACACTTAATTCATACATTTATTTACGCTTCCCGCAGAGCGCCGCCTTCTCTCATCAAGCCGTCCCTTACCCGCATCTCCTGTTTAATCGTCAAATTATATCATACAGTGTTCAGCCGCTGCTTAACCCTCTCC
>CAYTNY010000074.1:0-11371 GCA_964439215.1 uncultured Spirochaetia bacterium | reverse complement strand
ATAAATGATTTTAAAAGTGATTTGTAAGCAATCCGCCTCATAACACATCCCTTTTCTTTGTTATATTTACCAATCCTGAATCCGCCGGTACAAACAATACACATACCGGCATATCTGCAGATATATTCAAAATTTCACCTGCCATTTTAACCTCACATAAAATTTTTCATTTATTTTTAATTATTTAGACATTACATATTATAAAAAGTTTCTATAAAAAACAAGTTAAAATTACAGAATTTCACAGAGGAGAACGGTTATTTCTTTACCGCTATTTTTCTCGTAAGCGTATATTTTTCATCTTCATTCTCAACATCTATTTTCAATACATAAAGCCCCGCGCCGACAGTAAAACCGCCGTTGGTTTTTCCGTCCCAGGGATATTCCTGCGGCCCGGAAAAAGCATAATTCCCGCCTTTATCAAAACTCTTTTCCCATACAAGGTTTCCGAATATATTGAAAAGACGCATTCTCACACTGCTGTTCTTTTCAAGATAATAAGCAATTATGGTGCTTTGTCTTGCAGGGTCAAACGGATTCGGCGTGTTTTTTATTTCTTTTTTACTGCCGACTCCGGCGGTTGAAACAAGCTCTATTGATACCGAAACCGGGTCAACCCCAGCAGCCTCCGCGCGTATAACCGCCTGTGCGCCTGCCGAATCCGGCGCAGTGTATGTATTTTCCGCCCTGCCTCCGGCATAACCGCCCGCGTAATCATAATCATCCGTATATACTGTTTCATGCTCCAGCTCCCCGCCGCCGGATATAACCGTATAATTCACGGCTGTTGATGAAACTTTATTGCCGTACGCATCATATACATCCGCGCGCAGCACGCAGTTCTGGCCTGCTGAAAGCTGAACCGCATCCGCGGTAAGCGACATGGATGCAGGCGCCGCGGCAAAAACCTGAACCGTATTTGATGCTGTTTTTGTAACATACGAATCCCCGGGCTGATTATCAGGGTAAAGGTCATCATAAACCGGCATGATCTTTATCCTGTCAACCGCGGTATAAACAACAGGCGCGCTGCCGCTGCCGCCGTCAACCAGAACCTGATTTGGATCCAGTAAAAGCGCTTCCTGCTGAAGATTATTGTATTTAACGGCTTTTATCCCCGCGGGTTTTGTGAAATCATTTATAAGTTCTTCATTGTCCTCCCTGGGAAAATGGGACACTTTGACTGTCACGGTCATTGTCTCGCCCGCAAACACAGGTATAACACCCGCTGTATCTGTCACGCCGCTGTTTACTTCGGCCCACATATAATATGTATTCAAACTGGTAAACTGCCTCAATACTGTTTTCATTACCGGACTCGCCGTATCATCCGCTATAATATCATAAGTTCCCGAAGAATCGGGGTTCGGAGTTATTGTCATCGCGTAAAGCGTAGTTCCCTGAACATCGGTCGCGGAAAAATCAACCATTCCCGACGGTGTTACATCATAGTCGGTTCCCAAAGAACCGCCTGACATCATTCTCACCTGCGGGGCGCTTGTCCAGTTTAATGTCGGATTATAATAATCATCGCACGCCGTCACGGTAACGCCAAACTCCAGATATGTCCTTAAAGTTTCGGGGCCGCCCGAATAACCGGAAACTGTTCCGGGAGCGGGTATCTGCCCCTGCGTAAGAATCAGAAGTTTGGAATACTGCCCCGCTGATATATTTTTAACAGCTGTACCCGTTGCCCCCGAAGCATCTATGCAGACAAGATTATTCGCGCTGTCCGCACCCCAGAACTGTATTTTTCCCGTCCACCTTCCGCCGGCAAAAACACCGCTGACAGAAGATGATGTTTCCTCCACAAACACATCGCCTGTTTCTGCGCTGAAAGTCACTCCCGTACCCGCGCCTTCATAATCTGTTTTAACCTGATTTTCAGTATCATAAGCTGTTATTGTTACTGCCGCGGGGGCGCCCGCCGTAAAATCCCCGCCCTGCAGAGCAATAACAAAATTTCTCAGCGGCGCGGAGTTCGCGGCCGAAACCAGCATCATAAACATAACAATCCAAAATATTTTTTTCACCGGACACCTCTTTTAGCCGCCGGAAAAAATATCCGGCCGAAAAATACCATCAGTTTACTTTCATATATTCTTCTAGAGTTGTTGTACCCTCAATAAGTTTAAATAAAGCCGCTTCTTTTATATTTTTCAGCCCGTTTTTTGAATTTTCTTCGCGTATATTCTGAACAGGTTCTTTTGAAAGCAGCATATCCTTTATTTTTTCGGTCATTATAAACATTTCAAATATCGCGGTTCTTCCTTTATAGCCCGTCCCCGAGCATGCACTGCATCCTTCGCCTTTGTAAAGAGTAACCTGCGCAGCGGATCCGCCCAGCATCTTCACAATATCAGGCGGCGCCTCATAAGGCTGCCTGCACGAAGCGCATATTTTTCTCATGAGCCGCTGAGTCAATACAGCCAGCGTATTTGAATAAACAATATATGACTCTATCCCGTAATTAACAACGGTCTGAAGCGCTGAAAACGAATCATTTGCCCTTATCTTCCCTATAACAAGATGGCCGCTGGCAATAATATCAAAAACAGCCTCGGCAGTTTCCACGCCCGGAACATCTCCTATCGTAACAACATCGCAATCCTGCTCCGCAAGCATTTTCACGACCTGCCCGAAATTCTTCCTGTTTACCTTTGTCTGGTTTATTCCTTCTATAATGTAGTTTGAAGAGGTGTCATCCACGGAAAAAACATTAATTGACGGGTCGTTTATTTCATTCAGCGTGGAATAAAGCGTTGTATCCTTGCCGCTGTTCGTCGGACCCGACAAAAGAATAAGCCCATGCGGTTTTCTTATGAATTTTCTGTAAACATCAATTGTATCTTCTTCCATTCCAAGCTCTGAAAGCGACAAAACAGCCGAGTCGCTTCTTATTATTTTAAGTATTATTTTTTCCCCAAAAACCGTCGGAAAAGTATGGACCGCCATGTTTATTTCTTTGCCCGCAACCCTTATTTTCAGTTTGCTTTCCTGGGGTACTGTTTTTTCGTTAAGATTCATCTGGGCAAGCTCTTTAATTTTATTCAGGAGGCCATTGTAAAGCGTCCGCGGCGGCGATTCAACTTCATAAAGAACGCCGTCAATCCTTCTTCGTATCCTGCATTTTTCCGAAAGCGGCTCTATATGAATATCTGTCGCGGATGCATCATAACCATCCGATAAAAGATCTGTCAAAAATGTATTTACAGGCGTATCCTGCGAAACAACTGCCCGGGCCGCGGCTGACTGCGGTTCAGCCGCCGGCTGCTGCTGCGGCGGCTGCTGCTGCTGAGGCTGCTGCTGCTGAAGCTGCTGCTGCTGAAGCGGCTGCTGCTGAAGCGGCTGCTGCTGGGGCTGTTGTTGAGGCTGCGGCTTTTGCTGCGGCTGTGGAGGACGTGTTTCTTCGCCATATACAGAACGCTGTATTTTCAGCCCGCCTTCGCGTTCACTGCCGCTGTTTGACATAGGGGCGGCAAGTATGTCGTCAAGCTCGTCCACTTTTGCTTTTGCAACTGCCCCTGTTTCCTCTTCTTTAAACCCGAAATATTTATCAAGAAGCTGTTTGATATCCTCGGCAGGGGCAAGCCTTGCGTCTATCTCCGCCCGTGTTGTTGCTTTAAGATCATCAACCACCAGAAAATTCAAAGGATCAGACATCGCGACAGTAATCACCCTGCCCTGTTTATTTACGGGTATGAGTTTTTCATTTCTCATCAATTGCTCGGGAAGAAGGTTCAAAACAGGCTGAGGGATCTCCGGAATCTCATCAATATTTATAAACGGCACTCCCATCTGATACCCGAGAAACGTCCACAGTATTTCTTTGGTTATATATCCCAGGTTAATAAGTATCTCCCCTATTTTCTCTCCTGTCTTTTTCTGTTCTTCAAGCCCGTCCTTAAGCTGTTCTTTTGATATAATGCCTTCTTCCAGAAGCATTTCACCGATAAGCATATTTTTAGGTCTATTCATAGTTCTCCCCTTTTATTTTTTTAATTATCCTTTTTTTTAAAAAGATCAAAAATTGATTTTTTCTGCCCCTTTTTTTCCGGTTCCGGCGCCGGCTCCCGCGCCGGCTCCTGCGGCGGCCTGCCCGGCAGATTCTCTTCGCCTCCCCGGGGCAGTTCGGCCTGTTCATAGTTCTGATCTGTCTGCAGTTTCTCTCCCTTTGAAAGTCTTGACGCGAAATCACTGCCGAGTTCTTTTGTCTTGGAGTCAACATCGGCGTTTGACAGCCCTGATTCAGGAGTTATCTTTATCGCCTGTTCCCTGCCCGATGACAGGTCTTTTGCGGATACTTTTATTATTCCGTTCGCGTCTATATCAAAAAGCACCTGTATCTTGGGGATTCCTTTCTGCGCCGGCGGTATACCTACAAGGTCAAATGTTCCTATCGGTTTATTATCCGCGGCCATTGGCTTTTCACCCTGAAAAACTTCTATGCGGACAAAAGACTGATCGTCTTTTGTCGTGGTATAAATCTCTTTTTTTCTTGTAGGTATTGATGTGTTCTTTTCTATTATTTTCGAAAAAATACCGCCTTCTGTTTTTATCCCCAGCGAAAAAGCAGTAACATCCAGAAGCAAAATATCCCTTATATCGCCCTTCAGTACGGATGCCTGTTTTGCCGCGCCCGCAGCCACCGCTTCATCAGGATTTATTCCGGAATACGGTTCTTTTTTAAATATCCTCTTTACAACATTTCTTATGAGAGGCATTTTTGTCTGTCCGCCGACAAGAACCACCTCGTCAATATCAGAGGCCCTCAGCCCCGCATCAGCAAGAGCTGTCCGGCAGGGGCCCGCGGTTTTTTCCGCGATATCTTTTGTTATCTCTTCAAGTTTTGTTTTTGTAAGAACAGTTTTAAGATGCCTTGGCCCTTCTTTTGCCACAGCTATAAAAGGAAGGGTTATCTCAACAGAATCAAGGGTTGACAGATTTATCTTTGCTTTTTCCGCTCCGTCTTTAAGCCTCTGGAGCGCAACCCTGTCGTCTCTCAGATCAATGCCGTCTGTTCTATAAAATTCAGCCACAAGAAAATCTATTATTGCCTGATCAAAATCATCACCGCCGAGATGCGTATCTCCGCAGGTTGAAAGAACCTTGAATATACCCTGGCCGAGTTCAAGTATTGACGTGTCAAACGTGCCTCCGCCCAGATCATATATTACAATTCTTGTCCTGACTTTGCTGTCAAAGCCGCTCGCAAGCGCCGCCGCTGTTGGTTCATTTATGATCCTGACTATATCAAGGCCCGCTATCCTGCCGGCGTCCTTCGTGGCCTGGCGCTGCGAATCATTAAAATAAGCCGGCACCGTTACAACAGCTTTTTCAACGGGCTCCCTTAAATACACTTCCGCGTCTTTTTTTAATTTCATAAGTATCATTGCCGACAGTTCCGGAGGAGAATAGGTTCTTCCCGCAACCTCTATCCATACATCCCCGTTTGATGCGGGCACAAGTTTATACGGAACCAGCCGCTTATCGCCCGAAACTATATTGTCGCTGAATTTCCGGCCCATAAACCTTTTTATTGAAGACACCGTATTTTCAGAGTTCATAATCTGCTGTCTTTTGGCCTGATTCCCCACCAAAAGCCCGCCTTCTTTTGTAAACGCAACAACCGACGGGGTTGTCCGGAAATTTTCATCATTTGGTATTACCAAAAGACGGTCATTTTCCATTATCCCCATACAGGAATTTGTTGTACCCAGATCAATCCCTATGATTTTTGACATCTAATCTCCTTCTTTATATTTCCGCGGCGCCTATACGCCGCTTTTTTTCGCTCTCTCAATTTCAATTTTCAGTATTCTGAATTTCTCCAGCGTCCTTGAATAATGCTGAGACTCCGGATCCAGTTTCACAGCCTCCATGAAGGCCCTTAAAGCCTCATCAAGTTTATTTGTTGCCGTATAAAGAACGCCCAGATTGTATATTGTTTCACTCATTTTAAAAGTCCCGTACGACTGCTGAAATTTGCCCAAAGCAGCGCTTTTATTTATATCGTAATTATTTACGCCTTCCATGAACAGCTCGCGCGCCCGTTCATATTTTTTCTTTTCCCCGCCCTGAAAAATATTAAATTTCCTGGCGGCAGGCGCCTTTTTCAGCACAGCAAATATCATAAAATTATATATTTTCCTTCTCAAAGGATGAGAAAGAACATTATATGCCTCCACGGCCTGAGATGTTTTCTCATGCGCCCAGTCCGGCCTGTCCGGATTATGGTCAGGATGATACTTATAAAGCATAAGCTTAAAAGCATTGTCTATTTCTTCCTGCGTTGCCGCGGGATACAGCTCTAAAATCTCATAAAAATTAAGGTCCTGCGCCATTTCTTTTTAAAACCTCGTCCCTTTAAGCCTGAGGAGCTCGATCATACCGCCGTCAGACATATTTATGGAATCAACCTTCTCGTAATCAGCGAGAAGACGCGTTTCCGATGCCATGTCAACGGACGCATAGACATCGGTCGCAAACCTCTTCTTTTGCCCGTACTTGGCGGCAAAACCAAGATAATCAATTATTGCATTATACTTTTCCAGAGAACTTTTATCAACAAAATTTTTGGTTACCGAACCCTTTGTCATCACAAAATTTACGCCGAAATCCTCAATCTCGCATCCGAGCGTAAGCCTGCTTTTCACCAAATTAACAAGTTCTTTTCTGATTTCTATCGTGGAAATAACCGCTCTTTTTTCGTCATCCTCGTGCTTAAAAGGATATCCAAATCCTATAAGTATAAAACTTTCCGTTACTTTAAGTATCGCTCCCTGATATTCTATAGCGGTCAACGACACTTTTTCAGCAAACTTTTTTATTATTTCTTTCATATCCTCCGATATAAGTTCAAAAGTAAATTCCGAAAAACTTTTTATGTCTATAAACACAAATACACATTCACGCGAATCCGGCCCCGGGGGCGGAAAATATCCTTTTGTTATTTTATCAGTCATCTCCTGATAAGTAAATACTTCATAAGCCTTTTTAAGGTCATCCATTTCCTTTAACCCGCCCGCCACGGTTTCAAAGGCGTCTTTTATTCTTACCTTTTCTTTCAGTTCAACAAGCATACGGTTAAAATCATCCGCAAGAACCCCTGTTTCATCGTTTGACTTGACATCAACAGCGACATCCAGATTGCCTTGGGCCACTTTTCTCATACCTGAAGCGATTATGCTGAAGTTGCGGGTGATTATGTTCGCAAGCAGCCACGCTCCACCGAACCCCGAGGCAAGAAGCACAAACGTAAGAATAATCATATTCAGGATCATTATATTCAGCGCCCTGTTATGGGCTTTTTTGGAGAATTTGATTATAACCGAAGCAAATCCTTCTTTTTTTATTTTTATCTGCATTTCGGTTTTTATGGAATCCATTAAACGCGTTTCCATGAGTTCTTTGGCCAGCGGAATCTTTTTCTTTTTAACGTCTATTTCCGGATATTCTTTTTGCAAAAGCCCGGGATTAACAGCGGATGCTTTAATATCTTTTTTTTCATCCAGAATCGCCATCATAATTATATTGCGGTCCAGCCCGGAAAGAATTTCCATGAATTTCTCATAGACTTTCCAGTTCACATCAGCGCTGTCCCAGGAAGTAACCAGCCGCAGAGCGCTGAGTGATTCCGCGACTTTGCGGGCATTTGCCTTGACCTGTCTGTCCTGAATATCAATATTCATTTTTATGGTATAACCCAGAACCACACTCATTGTTATGATTATCAGAGAAAAAATAAGTATTATAATCTTGTTTCTTAAGCTGAATTTAACTCTTCTTTTTTTCATATTATACTTTTCCGCTCCTTAGTTTGCGGCTGACTCCAGTGCGTAAAAATTATTCCTGTCATCTCCCGTGTATATTATGCCGTCCGCACCCACACAGGATGCTTTTATCACGCCGTCCATTTCCCTGCTCCATGTCTTTTTCCCTGTTTTCAGATCAAGCGCAAAAAGTTCTCTTCCTCCGCCCACATAAAGAATATCATTTACCACAAATGGCGCGGCCAGTATTCTCTGTTTAGTGTCTGTTTTCCAGAGCATTTTTCCGTTTGAAGCATCAAGCGCATATATATGCCTGTCATTTGAGCCTACATACAAAACACCTTTTTTTACAACAGGCGAAGAACTCACCCATCCTCCGGTTTCAAACGACCATTTCACCGCGCCGTTTATAGCGTCAATCGCATGGACTTTCCTGTCATCCGCGCCGAAATACAGTATCCCGTTATGTTCAGCAGGAACAGAAGCTATTGCGTTCTGAGCCTGATAAGTTATCTGCACCTGGCCCGTTTCAAGGTCAAGTCCGTAAAGCGTTTTGTCCAGAGAACCGATATAAAGCATCCCGTTGGCGATTGTCGGCGAGGAAGCAATAGGCCCCTGTGCCGCTTTTTTCCATTTAATTTTCCCGCTTTTTCTGTCAAGCGCGTATACGTTGTTGTCCATGCATCCGATATATACAAGGCCCGAATACACTGCAGGCGAAGAAAGCTTTATTGCGCCGTCAAGTTTTGTCTGCCAGATTTTTTTTCCTGATTCTGCATTTAAAGCAAAAAATACGCCCAGTTCATTCGCGAAATAAAGAATGCCTCCGTATAACGCGGCAGTGGAGCTTACCGCTCCTCCCGCGGGAAATTCCCAGGCCGGCTGCCCGGTTTTTCTGTTAATTGCGTAAAAATTATTATCCATTGAACCTATATATATATTGTCAGCATCCATAACCGGGGACGCCTCAAAGCCGCCGCCCGCCTTAAACCGCCATTTCAGCTGCAGCGGCGGAAGTATATTAAAACCAACATAAAAATCATGGGAAGACACGCCCCGGAACATATCCCAGACATATTTGCCTTTTTCCGTTTTTACCGTAGATACCTTGCGCGATGCCTTTACCAATTCTGTTTTTTGTTCCTCTATCTGTTTTTTTATCGCCCGGACCTTCTGCTTGGATTCTTTTGTTGTTTTCTTGGATGCGGAAGCAAGTTCTTTATCAAGTTTTTTCAGTTCATCCTTCTGTTTTTTCACGGTGCGCTGCAGTTCTTCAAGCTCTTCAAGCTCCGCTCCTCCGCTTATACTGAGTTCTATCTTCACTTCATCCTCTTCAGTACCGCCAATACATCCTGCCGCCGCCAAAGCCAAAATAAACGCCGCAGCAAGAAAAAACATATATTTCAAACGCATCTGTACCCCTTTCAGTTAAAATATTGCATTAATTTTATCAAATATGCCATATACTGTCAATTTGGATTATGGGGGAGAAAACACTGCAGTTCAAAATCCAAAATACACCCGGATAAAATCAGTTTCCTGCTTATTTATCCGTTTTCCCCTGCATCTTAATATTTCTTCACAAGTTTTCTATAAATTCCCTGTCCTTGTCCTTTAAAATAAGGAACTCTATGCCGAATTCTTTTTCTTCGGCTTTTTTCCATTTAATTTCCGCAAATGTTGAAACAGGAGCATTTTCTTCATGTATGAATTCTATTCTGATAATATCTCCTTTTTCAGCTTCTGTTTCTCCGGTAATCTTCATTCCTCCTATGCTTAGATCCGAACTCAATGCAGCTTTCTTCTCCAGACTTTTTCTTATATCCGCTGTCTCCTGGTCCGCTGACAGAACTTTATATTTAACACGGCATGGTTTTTCTTTTCTCGTAAATTTTCTTCTTTCGGAATAAAGTTCGCCTTCATTCATTTAAAATGCCTCCCGGAATTATAATATTTTCTCTATTTCCGCTGTTTCCTCGGATATATACCGTATAACATCCATACTTTCCTGTATTTTCCTGAATACGCTTTCTATGTTTCCGGAAAGATCCGCAAGCTTCTGTTCGATTTTCACGGAAAGAACCTTCAGCAGCTCATTATCGATCTTATGCTCCTCGGATATGGCATGCACATCCGTAAGCATAGCTGATATCTGAGTAAGGCTGTTTACTATATTTATAAATGCGTCGCTTGCCGTATAAACGACATTTACCGCCTCTTCGATCTTGTTCTGTCCGCTCATAACACTTACCGCTCTTTTGGCGAGCTCCTCCGTATTATTCACGAATCCGCTTATCTCATTTGTGGCGGCCTGGGCCGCTTCCGCAAGAACTCTTATTTCATTTGCCACAACCGCAAAACTTTTCCCTGCTTCTCCTGCCCTGGCAGCCTCTATTCCCGCGTTAAGCGACAGCAGGTTTGTCTTTTTCGCAATCTCACCCACGGTTAATACTATTTTTTTTGTTTCTTTTGACGTATTCTGAAGTTCATTTATAACATCCGATGATTCTTCAACCGCGCTTTTTATTTTTCCCATTGCCTGTATCTCGCTGCCCGTTACCGCTGTTCCTGATTTCGCTATCCCTACGATCGTCTTTGTGCGTTCGGATATGCCTTTCAGATCATCTGTCATGGAAGACAGCCCGCTGTTTATATTATCTATTATGGCCACTGTCTTCTTAAGGTTGTCTGAATTATCCCTTACTTCTGCTTTTGACGCTGTCATTTTTTTCAGCAGCTGTTCGTTTTCCGCGGAAATATCCTTTATACGCACCGTCAGTTTATTCATCCTTTCCCCCATATCTATTCTCAGCCTCTTTTTTTCCCGCTCCGCCGCGGTTTTTGTTTCAAGAGCCGCTTCAACTGCCTTTTCACCCACCATTGTGGAAGCCTTTATGCCCCGGTCCCCCTGAATTGCCCTGACAGTCCTTTCCAGTTCTATTTTCAGCTTTGAATCCGCCGCATAAACAGCCGCCGCACCCGCTGAAATCCCGAATACAACAGAAAGAGTAAGCAGAATAATAACAAACTTAATTTCCATCACAACGGCAAAAACCGCTATAAAAGACATACCTATCGCAGTCAGAAAAGGAACCGCAAAAATAAAAAGCGTTTCTTTCTCCGAAATATTTACTTTCAATGAGTCCTTAAGCTTTTTTCCTAAAAATTCCATTAATCCGCCTTCCCCTCATTATTATTATTTAAATATTATAGTATTTTTAAGGCCAATTGTAAATCGGAAGTTTGGGGATTCAAAGTTCAAAGTTCAAAATAAAACAGTTCAAAGTTCAAATAAAACTTTTCCGAACCAGTCCTGAGCAATACAATAAATTGACTTGCTATGAACGTCCATTCCAATGTATAATTCGTTCATAGGCTGTACCTCCTTTCATATTTTTTTTGAGGCGCTTGCGACCTCTTTTGGGTAGTATACAATGAAACTACCACTGGGGGACAGCCTATTGTTATGATAACAAAAAAGATAAAACATCTAACGGCTTAGGTTGAGATTTTGGTTTCACTTTGAACTTTGAACTTTGAACTTTCACACTACCTAAACATCCCCAGCGCGGCTTCAAGGGTTGTGTCAACAAGAAGTC
>CAYTNY010000073.1:8521-11411 GCA_964439215.1 uncultured Spirochaetia bacterium | reverse complement strand
TTTGAGTTTTGAGCTTTGAGTTTTGAGCTTTGAGTTTTGAGTTTTGAGCTTTGAGCTTTGAGCTTTGAGCTTTGAACTTTGAACTTTGAACTTTGACCCTTCCCTAACTCACAAAAACCCCTGAAAAAACTACAAAAACAGCAAAAACAAAAAACACTCCAAAAACAGCGCTTTCATTTATTTTACCGCTTTTCTTCATTATAATATAATAAGTGGCAGCGCCGCACGTTAAAGCGGGAAGCACAAGAAAAAGATTCAGAAAAAACAGAGGAAAAATCAGATAACCGGCCAAAGCCAAAAAAGCGGTTATTTTTTTTCCTTTTTTTTCTCCGAATACTGTCATAAAGGTTTTTATTCCGTATTTTTTATCTCCTCTATAATCATTTATATCTTTTACATTATACGCCATAAAAAGCACTATCAGCATTACAAAACCAAAATAATAAGGAAATTCCGCAAAAAAAAGATTTTTTGCGGCTGCTGAAAAACCAAGAGCAAATGCAAGAACCCCTGAAAGCGCTATAAAAAAAGTGTTTAAAATAAATATCCTTTTAATTCTGAAAGGCGGCCCTGAATAAAAAAATGAAACAATATGTATTATTAAAGTTATTATGAATGTCTCAGCAGCTATATAATAGGAAAGCGCCAGAGAAAGAGGTATTGTTGATAAAAATAAAATTATAAAGTTCTTTTTTTCGTACCCCGGATAATTAAAAAAATTTATTTTATCGTTCTCAATATCTATTTTGTCATCAAATAAATTATTTAACAGCATTGCGGAAAAAAACAAAACATTTATAAGTATCAGCGAAACCAAAATATCGGATAACGAAATATTCGCTTCATTCGTATAAGAAAAAACAAAATATCCGGCTAAAACAACCAGCGAATAATATATATGCCTTGATATTCTTAAAGAAGAAATTATTACAGTTTTATCCGCCATCCGTCTCAGTCTTTATAGATCAATGAAATACTCACACCCGCAGCCGCGTAACTCACCAGACCCTGTATGAGCCAGGAAATAAACAGCACCTGCGTAAAATTACCCGCTACAAGATAAGTCAGCAGTATCTGCACAACCATAAATGACCATACCATAAGCCCGAAAAATATTCCTTTAAGTATGCTGCCTCCCGGCATTGACCTTTTTACCATACTATAGAAAATTGCCATAACAATACCCGTGCCTACATTTATTATAAGCAGTTTGTAAAACCAGTTCATTGATATATGCTCTCTGAAAAGGTTTTTTATTGAAGGATCCGTAATTTCCCCGGTCACCTGATAAACAAGCCCTATTACGATAAAAAGAACAAAACCGGCAACCACACCCGCCAAAAGCATTCTAAAAGGTTTCTCCATATTCAAATACCTCCGGTATATTTTTTATTTCACAGCAATATACCATATAAAAAAACTCTCAACAATATATTTTTATCTTTTCTAAAAATAAATATATAAAAACCTTCTTTTTTTATTGACAGATATCCGGTTTTTTGCTATAACAGATTAAAATACAGGTTTTCATAATATACTAAAGCAGTTCATGAACTTATTTAAATATATAAAATATTTTTTTGAAGGGAGGTGGTATGAGAATACCGTTTCCGGAGCAGAATTTTTAAAATTTCTGCCCGCATCTTTCTTTTAAAAAAAAAGTTTGAAAAAAGCACTACAAAATTCTTTTAAGGAGGGCAACACGTATGAAAAAAGTTTTATTGGCAATTGCAGTGGTTATGTTTGTTGCGGGAACAGCATTTGGTTCCGCTACTGAACTTGACTCACTGGGCGGTATACCTGCACAGTATACCACGACAGACCAGGTAGTAGAGATTTACCCATCACTAATCGGTGACTTCAAAAACCGGGCAGTATTGGATTATACAGAGCTGGGTGACATTTCAGGTTACACAATGTTTGACACAGAATTTGGTGTATTCGGACTGTCAGCAGGTTCATTTCCAAATGTTTTTTCAGCTGAAGCTAACACCGATTTGACAGAATTTTCACCACTTTCACTTCCGGATACAGCTGTAGGCGTTCAGTACGGAACAGAACTTGAAGGAATGAAAGTCGGCGCAAGCCTGCTTTTCGGTTCAGATGTTTCTTCATCAAAAATCACAGATCCTGATTCAGCATCAGATCCTTCAAACAGCGGAGAACATGCATTTGAACTTACACTTGGTGCAACACTTGAAGGTGAAATGCCTATAGACGTTTCACTCGGTATTGCGAATGCAGCAAGCTGGAACATATTAGAAACATATTACTTTGACAACGGCGACGGCAACCTTGAAACCGGTACATACAATGAAAACGGCGGCCTGGGAATTGACCTGAACGCAAGAACAGCAATTGATTCCTGGCTCGTTAATCTTGGTTTTAATTTTGATTCAGTAAATGCTAAAAGAACTGAAGAAATAGATACTGATGATGACGGCGAACTTGAAACAAACACAGTAACTGAAGCTACAGACTCTGAAATGAGCCTTAACCTTGGTTTAGCTCATGTTCTTAAAGCATCAGACACCCTTACCATCACAATGGGTTCAATGTTTATGTTTGCTACAGATACAGATTATCAGAGGATTACCAAAGATCTTATAGCAGACACAGAAACATATGTAATAAGTTCGATAAACAGCGGTTATAACTACTACATACCATTATTTGTTGCTGTTGAAGCAAACCTCAACGAAACATGGTCAATAAGAGGAGGTATAACATCTGTAGTTCTTGCATCTCAGCAAACCGATACAACTGATGTTGCTTCAGACGGCGAAGAAACAGCCGATGACACAAACGGAAGTATTTTAACTGATATTGGTCTTGTAACCGGTAAAGTAGGTGTTACAGGAACGATCGGTGACCTTAAGCTTGATCTTGA
>CAYTNY010000073.1:0-8421 GCA_964439215.1 uncultured Spirochaetia bacterium | reverse complement strand
TAACCGGTAAAGTAGGTGTTACAGGAACGATCGGTGACCTTAAGCTTGATCTTGATTTAAATCCGGCTCTTCTGCTTGATGGACCTAACTTCATAAGCGGAGGAAACAACGATCTTGCAGCAAGCATGGCAGTTAACTACATGTGGGGAAACTGATACACATCAGTTAACCTGATATAAACAAAAAAGCCCCCGTGAAAACGGGGGCTTTTTTATTATACACACCACCATTATTTAAAAGCCGGTTTAATATCAAATAACACACATCCTTACTAACCGGCAGACTCTTTACATTTTTCCTTCTTTTTTCAAATTACATAAAATATTCAACACGGGATATCATAATAATATTTTCGCAGGGGAGGGCTCGTGCTTGCCCTTCGAAGTTCGTAGAACGAAGGAAGGTGCCCTCCTGAAACGTGTCTATATGTCCGTACCTCTCTCTCCCGGACATTAAAAACAAAACCCCCTCAATCCCCCCTTATTAAGGGGGGAAGTAAAACCAAACCTTAAAACCTGCGAGAATCATAACCCCCCCTTAACAAGAGGGTTGGGGAGTTTAAGGTTTAAAAGCTGCATAACTGAGCGGATGTTAAAAAAACAATAACCCTTCGTCTGCTATTAAAATTTTATAAAAAATCCTTGCATTATTTTTTCTTTATGCTATAATACACCAACTAAAAAAACACTTCTGATTAAAATGTTGAAAATATGTTGAAAACTTTATGTGTTTTGTGGAAAACTTTGTTTTTGATGCCTATTTATAGCTATTTTTATATGTGGAAAACTTTATGTGTTTTTGTTGATAAATTGTGGATATTTGGAGGTTGTTTTGGACGCTGCTTTTATTTTTGACTGGCAAAACATATTAAAAACAATTAAAGAAAATAATTCAAATTTATATCTTTGGCTGGAAAAAACTTCCGCGTCATATGATACAGAAAAAAATACTCTATTAATCAAAGTACCTGACAATCTGCATATAAAAACACTGAATGATAAATACAAATCCGAACTGCTTAAATGTATCCAGGAAAATATAAATGAAAAAATCAGTTATAAATTTGAAGTTAATAATACTCCCTTAAAAAAAACCAATACTTCAAAAATAGTCATAAAAGAAGAACAGATCCCGCTTCCTCTGGAAATGGAAAAAGCGCATATACCCGCTTTAAATTCTAAGTTCCGGTTTGATAATTTTATTGTGGGTGATTCAAACAGATTCGGCCATGCTGCCTGCAGATCTGTTGCTGAGCTTCCGGGCCAGACATACAATCCTCTGTTTCTTTACGGAGGCGTGGGGCTCGGCAAAACACATCTGCTGCACGCAATAGGTACTTTTATATACGATAATGACCCGTCAAAAAAAATAATGGTAATAACTGCTGAAAAATTTCTTTTTGACGTTGTTCAGGGCATCAAAGAAAACAAAATGGACGCGTTCAGGCACCGCTATCGCAGCGCTGACGTGCTTTTGGTTGACGATATACAGTTCTTAAGGGGTGATTCCACAACAGAAGAATTCTTTCATACATTCAATGAACTTTATAATTCCAATAAACAGATAGTTGCCACATCAGATTCTCCGCCGGATGACCTGAACCTGGAAGAAAGATTAAAATCAAGATTTTCAGCCGGCCTTATAGTTGATATACAGCCTCCGAATTTTGAAACAAGAGCAGCAATTTTAAAACAAAAAGCAAAAGAACTCAATAAAGAAGTTCCTGATAATGTAATAGCATATATTGCGGAGCATATTGACAGCAATATACGCGATCTGGGAAGCACTTTACTTACCCTGATAGCCATTTCCGGCGCCAATGCAAATGATATAAATATTGATACCGCAAAAAAAGCAATAAAAATGAGAAATCCAAAATTTGAACAAGCTAAAAAAATAGGAGTTGATCCTATACAAAAAATAGTTTCTGATTATTACAATATAAAGGTTCAGGACCTTTTATCCAAAAAAAGACACGAAAATATAGCCAAAGCCAGACAAATCGCAATGTATATAACAAGAAATCTTACTGATTATTCTCTGGTTCAGATCGGCCAGTATTTCGGAGGAAAAGATCATACAACAGTAATGCATGCTCTGACTAAAGTGGAAAAACTTATTTCATCAGACGAAAAATTCAAAACAACTATTAATGAACTTATACTGCGTATAAAAAAATAATATGTTGATAAATATACTCATAACCTGTTGATACTTTTGTGCAGAAAAAAGAATATTTTTTTTTGTGGATAAATAGTTCTTTTTGTATTAAAATATTATAAGTATTAACATTAAAAAAAATTAAAAATGCTTGTTTTTAAAAAGGTTTTTGAGGTTTTAAGTTTTATTAACAGTACTACTACTACTGCTATTTGATTAAAATTTTAAAATATTTATAACAATAGTAATATAATGTGGAAAAGATAATTAAACGGAGGTTTTAAATGAAGATTAAAACAAATAAGCAGGAAATATTAAATTCTCTTCAGATTGCGCAATTTTTTATTTCAACCGGTTCAACTCTGCCTCTTTTGTCAAATATATTATTTGAAGCAGAAGGGGAATATCTTAACCTTACAGCCACTGATATGGATATTTCAGCAAAAATAAAATGTAAAGTTGAAAATATAAGTGAAGAAGGAAAAACAACAATACCTAAAAAAATAATTTCAACAATAAAAGAATTTCCTGAAGCTGAAATCAATATGGAATCGGATAAAAATGATGTAATAAATTTAAAATGCGGAAAATCTTCATATAAAATACCGGGTCTTCCGGCTGATGATTTTCCGGCGCTTGCGCTTGATGATAAAGCACTGGAAAAAATAAAAATACCGCGGATGCTTTTAAAGGATATAATAAGCAAAATTGCTTATGCTGCTTTAAAGGATTCCACAAAAAGAAATTTAAACGGCGTCTTTTTCAGATTTGAAAACAATATGCTTGAGGCAGTGGCAACAGATGCTCACAGGCTCGCGTATTATAAAACAGAAATAAAAGACAGTGTTAAAGCTAAATTTGATTATATAATACCTTTAAAAACAATAAATGAAGTATATAAAGTGCTTGATGATGAAGAAAAAGAAATTGAAATAAATTTTTATAAAAAATTAATAGAATTCAAAATGGATAATATAGATATAATATCAAGAGTTATAGATGAAAATTATCCTAATTATAATCAGGTGATACCAAAAGAATTTAATATGCAGGCGGTTATAAATAAAAATGAACTTGCATCAGCATTAAGAAGAGCAACAACAATATCAACGGAAAAAGCAAAAATAGTTCTTTTCAGATTTGAAAAAAATAAACTTTTCCTTAATGTATCGACATCGGATGAAGGAGAAGGTTTTGAAGAAATAGACATAAAATATGAAGATGAACCGCTTGAAGTTTCATACAATGCGGCATATATAACGGATGTATTAAAAGCAATACAGGAAGAGGAAATAGAAATTAAGTTAAAATCATCAATGAACCCGGGAATATTAAAACCTGCGGGGGATGAAAATTTTATTTATGTAATAATGCCCATAAGAAAATAAGAGGTAAAAAATGCCGGAAAACACAGCTTTAAGCATTACTCAGACTCCTATAGAAGAGGAGATGAAAACATCTTATCTTGATTATTCCATGAGTGTAATTGTGGGAAGAGCGCTTCCTGATATACGCGACGGATTAAAACCTGTTCAGAGAAGAATAATATACGGTATGTATGACATGAGTCTTTTTCATAATAAACCCTATAGAAAATCAGCAAAAATCATCGGTGAAGTAATGGGTAATTATCACCCCCACGGGGACTCGTCCATATATGACACAATGGTGCGTATGGCTCAGAGTTTTGCTTTCAGGATGCCTTTGGTAAACGGACAGGGTAATTTCGGCTCTGTTGACGGTGATCCTCCGGCTGCCATGCGTTATACAGAAGCAAGAATGCATAAATTTACAGAAGAACTTATAAGAGATATTGATAAAGATACCGTTGATTTTGTCCGGACATATGACGAATCTGACGTGGAACCGCTGGTATTTCCGGTTTCTTTTCCCCATCTGCTTGTAAACGGATCATCAGGTATAGCTGTGGGAATGGCAACAAATATTCCGCCTCATAATCTTGGCGAAATAATTGAAGCTGTAATTTATATGATAAATAACAGAACAAAGAAAATAAAAGATGAAGACCTTATGAAGATAATCAAGGGTCCTGATTTTCCCACAGGCGCCTATATTGTCGGAAGAGAAGGAATAAAAAAAGCATTTACCACAGGAAGAGGATCCGTAGTAATACAGTCAAAAGTAAAGATTGAAGAAACAAAAAAAGGCAGGCAGCAGATAGTTGTAACTGAACTTCCTTATATGGTAAATAAGGCCCTGCTTTTGGAAAATATATCAAAAATGGTAAAAGATAAAAAACTGGAAGGCATAACGGATCTGAGGGATGAATCCGATAAAGAAGGAATAAGAGCTGTTATTGAAATAGGAAGGAACGAAAATCCTGAAATAGTTTTAAATAATTTATATAAGCATACTTCAATGAGAACCTCATTCGGCATAATAATGCTGTCGCTTGTAAACGGCAGGCCAAAAGTTCTGAATATACGGCAGATGCTGGATAATTTTATTGAATACCGGAAAGAAGTGATAATAAGAAGAACAAAATTTGAACTTGATAAAGCGGAAAAAAGAGCGCATATTCTTGAAGGACTTAAAATCGCCCTTAAATATCTTGATAAGGTGATCAAACTTATCAGGAGTTCAAAAAACGCGGAAGAAGCCAAGCATGGACTTGTAAAAAATTTCAAGCTCACGGAAGTTCAGGCCCAGGCAATACTTGATATGAGGCTGCAGCAGCTTACTGCTCTTGAAATTGAAAAAATAGAAAAAGAATATCAGGAGCTTTTAAAATTAATAGGATATTTAAAATCACTGCTTGCAAGCGAAGCGAAAATACTTAAGCTTATTGTTGATGAACTTGCGGAAATAAAGAAAAAATACGCGGATGAAAGAAGAAGTGAAATTATAGAAAAAACACAGGAAATTGCACTGGAGGACCTGATACAGGAAGAGGATATGGTTGTTACAATAACCCACAGAGGTTTTATAAAACGCCAGCCTGTTTCAACATATAAAGCGCAAAAAAGGGGAGGCAGAGGGATAATCGCTATGTCAACAAAAGATGAAGATTTTGTTGAAGATATTTTTATATCAAACACGCATGATTATCTTCTGTTTTTCACAAATAAAGGCCGCTGCCACTGGATAAAAGTCTATGAGATTCCGGAAGCAGGCAGACAGACAAGAGGAAAAGCCATAGTAAATATGCTGAAACTTGAGGAAAATGAAAAGCTTGCGGCTTATGTTTCCGTTAAAGAATTTTCAGATGATAGATTCCTGATTATGTCAACGAAAAAGGGCCTCATAAAGAAAACAAGACTCAGTCTTTTTTCAAGGCCCCGTTCCGGCGGTATAAGAGCCATTGGCCTTAATGAAAACGACGCTCTTATAGAAACCAAAACAGCAACGGAAAAAGATGAGGTTTTTATAGCGACAAAAGAAGGCAAGGCAATACGCTCAAAAATCAAAGGATTCAGGGAAATAGGAAGAACAGGTATGGGTGTAAGAGGCATTAATTTATCCAAAGATGACGAAGTTGTAAGTATGACTGTTTTTACCGAAGGCGGAAAAGATTATTCTCTGCTTACCGTAACATCCGGAGGATTCGGCAAAAAAACATCCGTAAATGAATACAGGGAACAGAGCCGAGGCGGCAAAGGGATCATAAATATAAAAATATCCCGGAAAATAGGAACCGTTATTGATATTAAGCTTGTTAATGATAAAGAAGAACTGATGATAATTACGACAAAAGGAACTTTAATAAGAACAAAAATAAAAGATATTAAAATGATCGGACGCAATACACAGGGGGTCAGGCTTATTAAATTAAAAACTGATGAAAAAGTAAGCGCCGTGGCAAGGGTAGCCGAAGCAGAAGAAAAGGTTTAATTTTTAAGGAGGAATAATGAAAAAGGGAACTTTGATTTTATGGATATTTATTTTTTCCCTTCTGATGTTTGCTGTGCCTTCCGGGCTTATGTATTATTATGACACTATAAGGGTAAAACAGCTGAATTCACTGCAGTCGGAAATACAGTTTGCGGAGAAAAAAGGCGATGTGGATATAATAAAGAAACAGATGCGCGGAAGCCTTGAGGAATTTTTCAGGCTTACGGAAAACATAACGGAAAAATCTGTTTATGATAAATATTCTTCAATAACCGGAAATCATACAATCAGAAACAGCAGTTATTCCCGGAAATCTTCAAAAAATAAAATAGCGGGTGTTTTTAAACAGCTTTCCTCTAAATTTGATTCAGGCGCGGCTCTTTTGCAGCAAAACGGCAGAATACTCGCGGCAAACGGGAAACCTTTAAAAACAAAAAATTTTTCCGGCAATACAAAATTTCTTCAGGCAATTGCTTCAAAAAAAATAATAAGCAGCCTTATTTTTTCCGAAGGCGCGGCTGAATATTTTATACCGGTAATAGACGCTAAAAACAGAGTTGTATCCGTATTGTACGTATATGAAGATATAAGTGCGTTATCCGAAAAAATAAGAAAAAATGTTCAGTCTCCGCGGGGGTATAATTTTATTATTGATGCGACGGGAACTGTTCTGCTGAGTACGGACAGATCAAAAGAAAATATTCAGAATATACAGCAAAACAGGGATATAAGAACAATACTTACCGGAGGATCGGCTGATGAAGGCATAAAAGAAGCTGAATATTCAAATCTGAAAGGGCTTTTCGCGTATAAAAAACATAAAGACCTGGGTGTTATTTTCTGTATGTTTACTCCGTATTCGGATTATAAAAATTTAAAGCAGGAAAACGGGGGAGAATATTCTTCCGTGATTTACGACACGAAATTTTTTGTTCCTGTTTACGCGCTGCTGGCCGGCGGTTTTTTTATATTTTTTCTTATAATAGCAGGACTGGCAGGATCGCCTTATAAGCCGATAAAAAAAATAGTCAGGGCGTTAAGGCATGTGGATGAAGACAGTTTTGAACTTATGCTTCCGAAGATCCGCAGGGGCGCGTATAAAAGAGTTATTGATGCACTGGTGATTTTAAAAGGGCGGGTAAAGGCGGCGGAAGAAAAAACACAGCGCCTTTCCAATATGTCCAAAGAACTTGAAGAAGAACTTTCAAAAGAGGCGTCCCGCGCGGATATGGAAATTTCCGAACTGAGAGATGCAGTTAAAATAGCCGAAAATAATAAAACCCGCGCGGAAGAAGAAATTTTAAAAATAAAAGAAGAAGCTGATAAGGAAAAGAAAACTTCAATCAGCAGAATTGAAGAAGAAAAAGACCGGATCGCCGGAAAAATAAACGAACTGGAAAAAGAAAATTTAAAATTAAAAGAAGAAATAAAAAAAGCGCATGAATCAAAAATACCGGCAGAAAAAGAAAATATGCGTATGGAATCGGTATTGATGATGAACACGGAATTAAAAGGCGTTCTTTCGGTTATAAAAACTTATATATCTTCGGTTCTGGGCGGAGAAGGTAAAATAACCGACGCGCAGCAGCAGTTTTTAGGGGTTGTAATTAATAAATCAGCAAGACTTGAAAGGCTTATTAATGACCTTACTGAACTTGCGCGGCTGGAGAGAAGTGAAATAAAAACTGCAAAGCAGCCGGTGGATGTTAATAATATTATTCAGGATATTTTGTTTGCCATTCAGCCCCAGGCGGATGTTAAAAAAGTTGAAATAAAAACAGAATTTTCGCCTTCGCTGCCTACTGTTTTAGCTGATTCCTCAAAACTTTCAAGTGTAATAACACAGCTTATTACGCAGGCCATAAAAGTATCGCCCAGAGGGAGCAGAATAACCGCAGAAACAAAAGAAGAAGGAAATAATGTAAGTATACGACTGACAGATTTTGGAATGAGCATGCCCAGGGATAAAGCAAAAGCGCTGTTTCTTAATTTTCACGGACCTGAATCTTCGGCAGGGCCTGAGTTTATAAATACCGGCTTGAGATTTCCGATAATAAAAGCAGTAATTGAAAATATGGATGGAGAAATACGGCTTGAATCTGAAATAGGTAAAGGAAAAACTTTTGTTATTTTACTGCCAAAAGACAATAGAAATAAAGATGTTACCGGCAGCGGTTCTTTTAATACAGAAGAGCCCGCACCGGATTTTTCATTAACTGAATCAAAGAAAGAAGAGCCGCAGGATTTTAATCTGCCGAAATCATTGGATGAAATAGATAATAAAAAGGAAGATAAAAAAACACAGATGCCGCCGGAACTTCCGGATCTGCCTGATCTTAATGAATCCGAACCCAATTCCGGGGAGCCGAAATTAGCGGGAATGCCGCCTGTACCTGAAGAGCCCAAGCC
>CAYTNY010000072.1:0-11565 GCA_964439215.1 uncultured Spirochaetia bacterium | reverse complement strand
ATAAATAACTGTATGAATTAAGTGTTCCGGTATGTGCGAAAAAAAGGAATTTGATTCTATGAAGTGTTGCAATAAAACTTGCAATCAATATACGGTTTTTCTCCTCCAAATATTATTTGCATTAAATTTTTTTATATACTAAAATATCTGATATTTCATTAAACCGGAGAATGTTTTGAAGGACTTAACACAGGGACATGTTTTTAAAAATCTTATTATATACTCCTGGCCGATTATGATCGCGGATCTGCTTCAATCGCTTTACAGCGCCATTGACGCGGTCTGGGTGGGGAGGCTCATAGGTCCGAATGCTCTTGCGGCAATCTCCGCAAGTATGCCTATTACTTTTTTTCTTATTTCGCTGCTTATTGGACTTACAGCGGCAACCGTAATAATGGTGGGCCAGGCATACGGGATGAAGGATATGAATTTTGTATCCCAGGTGCTTGTGAATTCATTTTGCACCATACTTGTTCTTGTCGGAATCATGTCCCTCACCGGATTTATATTTGCGGAATTTATTCTGAAATTTTTGAATACTCCTCCCGAAATCATCGGACAGGCCGCCCGATTCATAAAAATAATATTTGCCGGACTTATTTTTATGTTTGCCCACAGCTGGTTTGCCGGTATATTAAGGGGGCTGGGGGATTCCAAAACCCCTCTTTTATTTTCCGCAATATATGTGGCCCTGAATATATCCCTGTGCCCTGTTCTGATTCTGGGCTTGGGCCCCCTGCCTGCTCTCGGGATAGCGGGTTCGGCCCTCTCCACGGTAATTGCAGGAGCAATCGTTACTCTTATAGCCTTTATTTATCTTGCAAGAAAAAACGTTCTTTTCAATATACTAAAATGGAAATACAGACTGAATTTTCTCATAATCAAGAAAATGTTCCTTGTGGGCCTTCCGGTATCTCTTCAGATGGTGATTGTATCGTTGAGCGCCATTGTCATAATATCTATCGTAAACCGCTTCGGACCCGATGTAATTGCGGCTTACGGAATAGGCATCAGAATTGATCAGTTTTCTTTTATTGCCGCAATGTCCTTCGGCGCCGCAGCATCAGCATTTACCGCGCAGGCCGCAGGCGCTGATAAATTTCATAAGGTGCCGGATATCGCAAAATGGACAATCGTATTGTCCCTGTCCGTCTCAGCTCTTTTCTTTCTGATTGTTCTGCTGACCCGGTCTGAAATAGCGGGAATCTTCACAAGCAGCCCCGGCGTCATATCGCATGCTTCCTTATATTTTCTTTTTTCTGTGTTTTCATATTTCGCATATTCAGTCATGTTTGCCTATCAGGGAATAATACGCGGAACCGGCAATACCGTCATACCTCTCCTATTCGCTTTTATCTCTCTTATAATTTTCAGGGCGCTGCTGGCATGGCTTCTGGTGGAAGCCACATCTTTGAGAGAGACCGCGGTCTGGATCGCTCTTTTATCCAGCTCAGTCGCCGGAATGATCCTGAACTATCTTTATTACAGGTCCGGCAGATGGAGAAACAATATCCTGCTGAATCCGAAAAACATTTGACACATAATAAAAAAAGAGTAAAATAATTTTATGGATATCACATTACTCATAATATCAATTCTTTTTATCATAACTGCTTTGATCGGGTGTTTTATTCCGGTGCTCCCCGCGCCCGCGCTCTCCTTTTTCGGTATCCTTATACTGCATTTTTCAAATTTCGGGCACTTTTCACTCGTTACCCTTATTGCCTTTGCCCTGCTGGCCGGCGCGGCCTCGGTGCTTGACAATATTTTCACTATTGTTGGCGCCAAAATATTCGGCGGCACCAAAAGAGCCATAACAGGAGCCATAATAGGCCTTATAATAGGTTTAATATTTTTCCCGCCTTTCGGAGTTATCACAGGAGCTTTTCTGGGCGCATTGATCGGTGAATTATCAACCGGAAAAAAATTCTTTTTATCATTGAAATCTTCTTTCGGTACATTCATCGGGTTTATGGCAGGCATCATTGTCCGCATAGCGGTAACCTTTGTAATTGTTTTTTACTATATACTCGCGGTTGCGGCTGATTTCAAAGAAACTCCGCCGCCCGTTATTTGATTTTTTCCGTCCAAAAACCGCTTAAATTCAGCCGGCGGTATTCTGTCTTTGCTTTTCTACCCAGGCGGTAAATTGCTTTACATCCTGCATACGGGTGGCGGTTAAAGACAATACATCGGTCCTGCTGTTGATCTTTTTTATATTTTCTTTTACCTTTCTCATACTGAATTTAACATGTTTCAGAAGATCAACCTTATTGATAATTACCAGATCCGCTTCCCGGAACATACCCGGATACTTCAGAGGTTTATCATCGCCTTCGGTCACTGAAATTATCACAACTTTTTTATCCTCCCCGAGAAAAAAACCGGCAGGACATATAAGATTTCCAATATTTTCTATTATAATAAGATCGTATTTTTTTCGGGGCAGCCCCACTTTCCGCAGAGCATTGGTGATCATTTTGGCGTCAAGATGGCACCCGCCTCCGAAATTCTCTGTTTTTATCTGATATACCGCTCCCGGCGCCGTATATTTCTTTATTCTTTCCGCGTCATTGGACGTGGCGACATCCCCTTCAATAACCGCGGTTTTTATTTTTTTCCGGGCCGCCATAAGCATTTTTTCCAGCAGAGTTGTCTTGCCGGCGCCGGGCGAACTCATAATATTCAGGCATAAAGCGCCGTTCATTAGTTTTCTGTTTTTCATTGCCGCTGTGTCGTTTCTTTCCATTATTGATTTAAAAACTTTTACTTCAGCCATTTTTCTCACCCCATATCAATTGATTTTACTATCATTTCATTTCCCTGTATTATTTCAAGCTTCATACCCGCGCAGTGCGGACAAATAAACTCAAATTCCTTTAATTCCGATTTTTTTCCGCATTCCGGACATAATGCTTTTATTTTTACCATTTCTATCTTTATTTCAGCGCCCTCGGCCGGTGTTTCGCTGAAAACAGATTCAAATGCGAAACGCAGGGCATCAGGCACAACAGATGTCATTTCCCCAAAAACAAGAGAAACACTGTAGATTTTATTCATTTTCTGTTCTTTCATTTTTTCAAAAACTATATGTTTTATTTCCTCGGCTATTGAGATCTCATGCATAATATCCGCCGCCCGTCAGCATATCCGGGGAAGCTGCCCGCCGTCAGGAAAAAACAACAGCCTGTCCCCGCCGCCTGCCGCAGTTATTCTGACTTTCGGTTTGGTGCTTTTTCTTTCCACTTCACCTATAACCGACGCTTTTTTTCCGTATTTCGATTTTTTCAGTATCGCCAGAATCTTTCCCGCATCTTTTTTGCCTGCCGAAAATACCATTTTGCCTTCATTTGCGAGCCCAAAAACATCAAATCCAAAAACAGAACACGCGGCCTTAACCGGGCGGCTCACCGGGACGCTTTTTTCATCAATTCTTATATCAACTTTTGAAGACAGCGCCATTTCATTTAAAACAGAAGCCAGCCCTCCCCGCGTAGGATCCCGCATGGCATTAACATTCAGGCCCGCATCAAGAACTTCTTTTATCATATCACCTAAAGGCGCACAGTCGCTTTTCAGACCGCTTTCAAACGAAAGAAGTTTCCTGTCTTTCATAACCGCGATTTCATGGTCGCCGATATTTCCCGAAACAATTACTGCATCGCCGGGCTTTGCGCCTGAAATAACAACGGGTTTTTTCCCCTGCGGTATAAAACCTATACCCGAAGTATTTATATAAATACCGTCTGCCTTGCCCCGCTCAACAACTTTGGTATCCCCTCCCGCAATTTTAACTCCTGACTCATCACAGGCCTTTTTCATGGACACAAGTATTTTTCTGAAATAACTTACCGGCAGGCCGTCTTCTATTATAAACGCCGCCGTTAAATAAGCGGGCCGGGCGCCCGATGCCGCAATATCATTCACGGTGCCGCACACGGAGAGTTTTCCTATATCTCCTCCGGAAAAAAACAAAGGCGTCACAACAAATGAATCCGTGGTAAATGCCAGCTGCCCCCCTCTGCACTTTAAAACAGCGGAGTCATTCATTTCATCCATAACAGGATTCCCGAAATAACCGCTTATTATATTATCTATCAGATCTTTTGTTTTTCTGCCTCCGGCGCCGTGCGCCAGAGTTATTATACGCTCATCCAAAACCGTCTCCTTTTTATGATGCATATTTATAATAAGCCGCACAGGCTCCTTCGGAAGAAACCATGCACGCGCCCACAGGATTGTCAGGAACACACCTGCGCCCGAAAAGACGGCATTTATCGGGCTTTATGATTCCTTTCAGCACGTCTCCGCACCTGCAGCCCGCCGGCTCTTTTGAGTAGGAAATATCAGGTTTATACCTTGATACTGCGTCAAATTTTTTATAACCGCTCTTAAACGCAAGACCGCTTCCCGGTATTTTTCCTATTCCCCGCCAGTTCGTGCCGCAGGTCTCAAAAACTTTATCTATTGCTGATGCCGCGAAATGATTCCCCTGCGGCTTTACTATCCTTTTATACTGTATTTCCACACTGCCTCTTCCTTCAAGCACCTGTTTTGTTATCATCAATATTCCCTGAAGTATATCCGCCGCCTCAAAACCGGTCACAACACAGGGAATATGGAACTTTTCGGTTATATATTCATAGGGCCGGGATCCTATAACGGCGCTGACGTGGCCAGGCGCCAGAAAACCGTCAATTTTCACTTTCTCATCCGATAAAAGCGCTTCCATGGGCGGTATAATAACTTTAAAAAACGGCAGAACAAAAAAATTCTTTATTTTTTGTTTTTCCGCCTCCATGACAGTGAGTGCAACCGCGGGAGTTGTTGTTTCAAATCCCGCGCCTATAAAGACTATATTTTTATCCGGATTCTCCGCGGCAAACCTGAGCGATTCCGCGGGAGAATAAACAACTCTTATATCCGCTCCTTTTGCTTTTTCCTTTACAAGACTTGACCTCGTCCCCGGAACTTTCATCATATCACCAAATGTAGCGGTAATGACATCCGGCATTGCCGCGATTTCAACCGCCGCATCAATTTCATCCACAGGCGTAACGCATACAGGACACCCGGGCCCCGATATAAGATCAATTTTATCCGGCAGAAGCGGGCGTATTCCATACCTGCATATATCCATTGTATGGGTCCCGCATACTTCCATTATATTTATCTTCTTTTTTAAGTGAACAGAACTATCGTGTATCAGTTTCACGATCTTATTTTCAGTGGTATCAGTTCTTTTTCTGGGCGGCATTTAATTCCTCTAAATATTTTTTTGACTCAAGCGCATATTCCTCATCAATTTGTTCTATGGCAAATCCCGCATGTACGAGACAGTACTCGCCTTTTTTTATTTCAGGCGTAAGTGTTATATCAATCTCCATCTCTATTCCGTTAAAATCAACCACTGCTTTATTTTTGTTCTTTTTCAGAACCTTGCCCGGCATTGCAAGACACATATCCTAACCTCGCTTTCCATAATTATACGCGGCGTGATAAGCCTGTCCGAAGGATATACAGCTGTCATTCGGAGATAATTTATTATGTATTAAAACACTTAACCCGTTTTTTTTCAACTCTTTTAAGATCATATCAAGAAACACCGTGTTCTGAAAGACCCCGCCGGACAGAGCCGCATGCCTGATGCCTGTTTCATCCGATATAATACGCGCGGTCCGCGCCGCCGCACGGGCAATACCCGCGTGAAAATTCACCGCTGCTTCCGGTTTCTTTCTGTCTTCCCATAAACCGGCAAATAAAGGCGCTGTATCCACTTTATAAATATTATCTTCTTTTTTCACCTTTGCTTTATATATCCGCGTTGGTTTTTTCCCGTAAGCAGCCGCTTCAAGCTTCATCGGCGCCTGCGCGTCATAACCTGATTTATGGCATATGCCGAGTATCGAGGCCGCGGCATCAAACAGCCTGCCTGCGGAAGAAGACAGCGGAGCGTTTATATCATTTTCAACGGCGCTTAAGATCTGCTGTGCGGGAAAATCTTTATAATATTTAATTATTCTGTCTTTGCTTAAAAAATCTCTTAATACGCTTATACCGCACCTGTACGCTTCCTTTGACGCCAGATCTCCGCCGGGCATCTTTTTATATGCAAAATGCCCCGCCCTTTTAAAGCCTTTCATATCGCCTGTCAAAAATTCTCCGCCCCATATATTCCCGTCGGTTCCCAGCCCCGTACCGTCAAATATCATCCCTATTGCCTTCCCTTCAAAAGCATTCTCGGCCATTACCGCCGCCATATGCGCATAATGATGCTGCACCCTGACCAGAGGTATGTTTTTTTCAGAGGCAAATTCCTCCGCAAAACGCGAAGAAAGATAATCAGGATGAATATCACATGCCGCGGCTTCAGGCCTTATGGAGTAAAATTTCATAAAACTTTTTATAATATCCACATAGAAATCATATGCTTTATTATTCTCAATATCCCCTATATGCTGCGAAAGCAGCGCCCGGTTTTCTTTTATAAAACATACTGTATTTTTAAGGATCCCTCCGGCTCCAAAAACCCGGGGCATTTTTCTTTTCAGTATAACCGGCGCCGGAGCAAAGCCGCGGGAGCGCCTTATCATCACGAACCTGTCTTTATAAGACTTTACAACCGAATCATCAGCAGGCAGGAGTATTTCCCTGTCATGCAGAATAAAATAATCCGCTATATTTCCAAGAGTTTTTAACGCTTCTTTATCCTCCCAGTGAATGGGTTCATCCGAAATATTTCCGCTCGTCATAACAAGCGCATCAGTTTGGCTGTTAAAAAGCATATGGTGAAGAGGGCTGTACGCCAGAAACACGCCTATATGGGCAAGACCGTCATTTACGCCGGGAGCTATGACTCTGTTCTTTTTAAGAGGCAAAAGCACTATCGGGGCTTCGGGGGAATTCAGCAGGGCGCGGCTTTTTCTGTTCACTTCTGCAAACTTCTCAATCTTCCGTATATCATCCGACATTACCGCAAAAGGTTTGCGCGATCTTTTCTTTCTTTTTATAAGTTTCTGCACGGCCCGCTCATTTGAAGCATCAACCGCCATATGAAAACCGCCTATGCCTTTTACCGCAATCACCGCTCCTTTTTTCAGCAGTTCCGCCGCTTTTTCAAAAACAGCATCGCTGCGGCCGCGGAATAATTCCTGTGCCTTTCCGGAACCGGTATTTTTCTTCATTTTTATTGTTTTTCCGGATCTATCGGCAAGCCGGGCCCCCGGACCGCATACAAAACAGGCATTAGGCTCCGCATGATAGCGCCTTGATTTAATATCCCTGTATTCCTTAAGACAGTCAGGACACATTTTAAAATCTTTCATTGATGTGTTTTTTCTGTCATAAGGCACATCTTTTATTATGGTAAAACGCGGCCCGCAGCCGGTGCAGTTGATAAAAGGATAATGATAACGCCTGTTGTTTTTGTCATTAAACTCCGAAAGACAGGACGGACACACCGCAATATCCGGGATTATATTTTTCATTTCATCGGAAACCATGCTTTTTGATATAACAAATCCTTCATGCAGTGAAGTTTTTTTCCGGATACTGACAGATATTTCATTAATCACCGCGGCTGCGGGTTTCTTTCTTTGAAGCTCCGAAATAAACCTCTTTATTATATCCGGTTCTCCTGTCACTTCAATATAAACACTTCCCGTTGCATTGCGTACAAAACCGTTTAATTTATATTTCTCCGCCGTTCTGTGAACAAAGGGCCTGAAACCAACGCCCTGCACCGCACCTGCGATTTTAATCGCCGCGGTTTTCATATTTTGCCCCGGTATATTCCGCGGCTGTTCAAAATATTAATTACGGTCTTTTTCATAAAAATAACCTCAAGGAATTTATGCATTATCATTAAAAATTCAGGCGGATAATAAAAACCTGTATGGCCGCATGTTTTTCCCTTCCGATAAACCGGATCCTGCGGATTTTCTTATAGTCCTGTTTTTTCTTCTGCCCCGGACGCGTTTTTGCCGCCGTTATCAGGCGGCGCTTTCCCTGTATTGTCTGTTTGGTCCTCTTCTTCAGCCGGTCTTGATACCTTCATAAGTATTTTTTCTACTTTTCTTGCGTCGGATTTTAATATTGTAAAATTAACATATCCAAAATTCATTGACTCTCCTTTTTGCGGAACTTTTCCAAAAAGAGCCATCACAAATCCTCCGATAGTATTGATATCATCTTCTTCCGGTATGTTTATTTTTGCTTCTTCATTGAGTTCGTCTATTTCAAGCGCTCCCTGAAGTTCATAAACATCATCACCAATCTTCTTTATCATATCATATTCCATATCATACTCATCCTGGATCTCGCCTACTATTTCTTCCAGTATATCTTCAAGGGTAATAAGACCCGCCGTACCGCCGAACTCGTCCACAACAATAGCCATATGTATCTTGCCTTTTTTGAATTCTTTTAAAAGTTCGGCAATATTCTTATACTCAGGCACAAAATAAGGCATTCTTACAAGATCCTCAAAAATAATAAGATCCCGGTTTTTTATCATTGTCATCATATCTTTTGTATACAGGACGCCCAGGATGTTATCCATATTTTCTTTATAAACCGGCATTCTGGAATAGCCGTCCTCAATAACCACATCTATAATTTTATCAAAATCCCATTCCACATCAATTCCTTCCACAGAAGTCCTGGGAACCATAATATGCTTTGCCTGAGTGTCGCCGAACTCAAGAATACTTGCCATCATGGATTTTTCCTGCTCCCCTATAAAACCTTCTTCGCTGCTTACATCAATCACAGTTGAAATATCTTTTGCCGTTACGACAGGCACACCGCGCCCCGGTTCTCCGCCCAGGATTTTTATGGTAAGATTGGCAATCTTTACAAACAAAGCTGTGACCGGTTTTAAAATTTTATACAGCAGAACAGCCGGGCCTACCAGTTTTACGGATAATTTTTCAGTATTGTGTATGGCAAATATCTTGGGGGATATTTCACCAAAGATTATTATGGTTGCGGTTATTGCGCCGGCCATAACACTTGCGGTAAGCGATGCATTAAGCCCGAACATTTCCGATATGCCCAGCGACAAAAAAGCACCGATGGTGGCCGCGGTTATCGCAACAGCGTTTATGCATATAGAGAAAGTAGCAAGAAGGCTTTGAGGTTCTTTTACCCATACCTGAAAATATTTTGCTTTCGGATGTTTGTTTCTTATAAAAGCAATCGCCTTTATTTTACTCAGCCCTATCAGAGACGTCTCCGCAACCGAAAGAACCGCGGAAGTAATAAAAAGCATTATCAAAAGCAGTATCTGAACCTGCATGATCATAGTCATACTTCACCGCCCCCCGCTGAAAAAAACTGTTTTCCTGCCTCATTTTCTCTCATTCAACAGGACCTCATTGCAGTTTTCAGATATTTTTCCTGAAGTTTTTTTATGCCGTCATATTCCTTTTGTGTTTTATGGTCATATCCGAGAGTATGAAGAACTCCGTGTATTATCAGCTCCGCTGTTTTTTCTTTTATTGTTTTTCCTTCTTCTAAAGCGTCTTTTCGGGCTGTCGGAACCGATATATAAATATCACTGCCGCTGTATCCGCAGTCATCCGCGTCATAAACAAAGGTAAGCACATCAGTGGTTTTATCCTTTTTTCTGAACTGCCGGTTAAGTCTCTTTATAAGCGCATCCCCGGCAAATATCACGTTTACATTCATTTCTCCGCCTGTTTTTTCCGCGGCTATAACTTTCTTAACGGTTTTTTCAATATCAAGCCGTATTCTTAACGGCTCTTTTTTAAATACGTTTATTATCACTTTGGCTCTGTCCTTGCTCATATCTTTCATAACCCTCCAGTATTTTCCTTACGATCTCAGCCCTTGCGACATCCTTTGTTTCAAATCTTACTATTGATATGCCTTCTGTTTCCCTGAATATTTCAACTGCGTGTATGAGCCCTGATTTTTTTCCCGCCGGCAGATCGATCTGTGTTATATCTCCCGTGATAACCAGTTTTGAATTATTTCCGGTTCTTGTCAGAAACATCTTCATCTGGTCAATCGTTGTGTTCTGGGCCTCATCAAGTATCACAAATGACTTATTCAGGGTCCTTCCTCTCATATAGGCCAGAGGTGCAACTTCTATTATTCCGTTCTGAACAAGATCATAGAAAATGCGCGGTTCTATCATGTCAAAAATAGCATCAAAAAACGGCCTTAAATAAGGATTGATTTTCTCATTCATATCTCCGGGAAGGAAACCCAGTGATTCGCCCGCTTCAACAACCGGCCTGACCAGAACTATCCGTTCCGCCAGTTTCTCACGCAGAAAATAAAGCCCTGCCGCGGCTGCAAGATAAGTCTTTCCTGTTCCCGCCGGGCCTATGGCAAAATTTATCTGGTTATTGAATATAGTATTTATGTATTTTTCCTGATTTGAAGTTTTGGGTTTTACCGGCCCTCTTTTCGAAGATACAATAAGCCCTTCGCCGGCAACAGGCGCGTCCGCATTTTTTAACGCCTCCCCTTTTTCCGCCCGGTCTATCGCTTCCTCAATATGCAGTTTTGAAATCGCTTTCCCTTTTAATGCGTCATCAATTAAGACAGCAATAACTTTTTCCGCAATTGCGGTATCTTTTCTTTTCCCGCCGATAAACAGGGCGTTATTTCTGCCGACCAATGAAATTTCAAATTTTTTCTCAAGAAACTTTAAATTTTCATCCGCGATTCCATACAGATTTATCAGCGCGTCTTTATCAAAATTTAATTCTATTCTCTTCTTTTTTTCCGGCAACTATAATCCACGCTCTCGCATAAGCTTTTTAATACTGCAGCGGCAATGTTTTTCTCGGCCTGGTATGCGGAACATAGGCCGGTGTATCCATTGCTTTCTGTCTTGCATCCCTGACTTCACTGCGTGTAAAATCTTTTCGTATAAATAATTCCTGTCCTATTTCAATTATATCCGGATCATCTATATTATCCCTGTTTGCCCTGAAAATAAGGGGCCACTGAAAAGGATCACCGTACATTCTGTCTCTGGAAGATATATCCCACAAAGTATCTCCGCGTACAACTATATATCTCAATCCCTGCGGCTGTTTTTCCTCAGCAACAGGAGGCATCAGTGGTTCTTCATCAATTGGTTCATCCCAGGACTCTTCCACGGGCTCTTCAAAAGATTCATCCAGGGGCGGTTCATCCATCGGCGGTTCATCCAGGGGTGGTTCTGCCATGGAAGGTTCATCATCCATTGGAGGAGGTTCAAGCATATCAAAATCATCAACCATTCCATCCAGCGATTCTTCCTCAAACGGATCATCCTGAACTGTGGCTCTTTTCGCACACCCCGCCAGAAAAACAACAGAAAAAATCATAATAATTACGGCACTAACCTTTAAATATTTCATCTCCAACCTCCTTGAAATATAATACATCAAGTTTTTTATACTGCCCCGCCATATATAATAAATTTTACTGCGTATATGGTATCATATATGTTTACAAAGTCAAGAATAAGTTGTTTGCCGTTAAAAATCTATAGATTGCAAGTTTTATTGCAACACTTAATAGAATCAAAGTCCTTTTTTTGCA
>CAYTNY010000071.1:0-11628 GCA_964439215.1 uncultured Spirochaetia bacterium | reverse complement strand
AATTGAAATATATATACAACAGGCTGCGATTTCTGTCAAACAAAAACCGTTGGAATTCATCTTACACTTTTTATGCAATTCATCTTACACTTTTTACCCGCGAACCGTTTATCAGAAGGATTTTTTAACAAAGACTAAAGATCTAACACTTTATTTATTTTTTTAACATCCTGATATTATATTTTCAACACACCATTTTCTACTTTCGAGTGATACTATTTCTGGAATAAGTTCAACAGTTTTATAACAATTATATTTTTTCAATACCAATATTTTCAAGATATTTATATATACTGTCATAGTATTCTTCCAAACGAGTATAATCTGTTTTGCTACCTTCAGGAACAACTATAACCATCCCTTGCCGCGCACGAGTAAGCAAAACACGATAAGCATTTTTTTGATAAAGTTTTCTTTCTGCTTTAATAATCCGCTGCCACTTATCGCCTCTAAACGACCAATTGTCCCAACCATCTTTTGTATATCTAAAATCAGCATCCCATGTAACACACGCCCAATCAAGCTCTAATCCTTGAACATGAAATTCTGTGGCTACATCTTCTAAATAATAAGAAGATCTGACATCATTTTTTCCTTTCAAAAACCAATGAACTGGATCTATATCAACTCTTACATCTATAGCATGTGGTTTCAGACGTTCCGCAGCCGAAGATACTATAATCCCATATCTTTCTGATCCTCGGGCTTGTTTTTTTAGCCAAGTTTTGGCTTTTTCCAAGTCTCTGGTCAAAACTATTGGATATTTATCTAAAAGTTCTTTATAAGTTTTTTTTGCGCCTTCAACATCCAAATCCAATAATCGTTTAACAAATAATGATACATTTTCCGCCCTAAACGACCTCATTGACACTGACAAATGTAAATCTTTGTTAGTTATCACATTTTGTCTATTCTTTATCTTTTCTAACACTTCACCTGCGGCGTATTCAGAATCGCGAATATTCGGAGATATATAAATATGCCAATCAGGAAACGATCGATTTAAAGAATCAATCCATTCACTTATACCTGCCTCACCAGTATTAATTTCCTGTCCACCACCTACAAGACAAACAACTACAGCCCAATCCTTATGCCGATCAAGACATGATATTAAAAATTCTGGTTCTGACTTCTTAAAATTAGAAATATTCTTTTTTCTCCGCATAAAATTAGTAGTTTGCTGTAAATTCCAAGCTCGTTGAGCTTCATCGAATAGTGCCACATGCTCTATTGGAGGTTTGTTAGGCTCTGCTATACTATCATCCCTAAAATGGTGTACATTTTGAATAAACATCTGAACTTCACTCATTGCAGCCTTTAAATTTATTTTGCGACCTGCTATCTTTTCACGATCACGTTTATCATAAGCTAAAGCAGCGCGAAGTACTTTCACCAATGGTCCGTTCCCAGAAAGAAACACACTATAAAGCTCACTTTCTTTATTAATATGTTTTATAGCCACATCAAGACCCACTAATGTTTTACCTGCTCCAGGTACTCCAGTAACAAAGCAAATAGCCTTTTCATTATTTTCTCGCGCTTTTTTAATGATATCCCCTACTGCCTTAGAAGTAACACTGAGATTCATTTCACCTGCATCACTGCGGGAAATTTCTTGTACATTATGCCCTCCATAAAGTGCCATAGCAGCCTCTACAATTGTTGGAGTCGGATGGTAAGAACCTGATTCCCATTTGACACTATCGATATCTAAGGTATCAGAAAAAACGATAACATTCTCAATTATCTCAGATAGGTTTTTTCCATTTGATTTAATTGGAATTAATAATTTATCATCTTGTGGTGTCATAGCAACTGCAATGTCTTTATATTTTGCATCCGTTGCTATTAAGATTGGCGCGATAAAACTATCATGACTGGTTTCATGAAAATTTTTAAGGTCAAGTGCGTAATCAACAACTTGATCCATATCAGGCAATGCATACTCTTTATATCCGATTTTGAATTCCAACACAAAAAGAACACCTTTTATAAGAAGAATTACATCAACACGCCTTCCCATTCGAGGAATTGAGAATTCAAAATAAATTTTGCCTGAATAACCTGATAATTTTTCTTTCAATAGTATTATTTGATTTTCCCAGGTTTTCTTCTGTGTCTGCAAATCAGCAAATTCTGATTTCATTGCTAATTTACCAATTATAGATTCAATATTTTCAGATAAAAAATCTTGAATTGTAGCATCATAATAAGCGCGATTCATAACGTTGCATTCTCCTTCGCAAGCTTCTCCGCAATCGGAATATCTGCAGGTGCTAAGTCATACTTGAGCAGATCCCCTCTTTCCACCCAGGCTATTTCTGAATGATCGGTAAGCCGAAAATCATCATTCATTAATTCCGCTTTATATGTTATCAGTTCTATTGTCTCATCCTCATATTTATAAACATTACCCGCAAAAAACTCTTTAACACGGATATCCACGTTCATCTCTTCTTTGATTTCACGCATCAAACAAGCCTCATCCGTTTCACCCTCTTTCAACTTCCCACCCGGAAACTCCCAGAGGCCAGGCATAGATATATCAAGATTGCGTTTAGCTAATAGAATTTTACCGCCTGATTCCAAAACAACTCCCAAAACTTTTATAATTTTCATAATTTTATTTTATCATAGAATATTTTGAGAGGCTATACAAAGATGCCAAAAACTATTTATCATTCCAAAACAATCTCCGAATTGCCACTACAAAAACAAACCACAGCAATGACATTTTTACATATATATGTAATTTTGTCGGGGCTTTTTTATATGCATATATAATTTTGTGTTTTGTGTAGGAACAAGCGGCAGTTGCGCAGAAGTAATTCCTACAAAAACATCTACCCTGGATTTGAAATTATAATCCGTTTTCCTCCAGCCATTTCAAATATTCCCCGGTATCTTCAATATCACCCCTGTCAAACTTAAACCACAAATCGCCCTCAGTTGTAAAATACCTGACATACAGAATTCCTTCTGTTGGGCTTTCAACCGGTTCAAATATTTCCTCGTGTCTTATGTCCGGTTCGCAGGAGCCGTGAAACTCGCTGGTTTCATCATCAAGCGGAGTAAATTTAATCTGATGGGCTTCCAGATACTCGCTTTCAAACATATTTTCATCCTGTGCGTGTCTTGCGTTCAGAAAATAAATTGCTGTTTCTTTGGTCTTTCCATCCCCGGTGTATTTAATCTCTTTCATATTTCACCCCTCTATATAAAATTAAATATTTCGCGGTTTGCCGCAGCGGTTCAGTTGTTTTTTTCCGTAAACGCGTCTTTCAGAAGTTTTGACTGGCGGTCGTAGGCGTGGCGGGGGTTGCGGGGGGTGCTCATAATGGATATTTCCTGGCATATGAGCCTGCCTATATTTATTATGTGCCTGTCCTTGTTTCCGGATTCCCGCTGGTATAAGGGGTGGTCCCTGTTTATGTATATTATGCTGTTTTCCAGAAATGACTCCGGGCCGTCAGCGCCGAAATGATCAAGTACAAGCGCAAGGTTCATCTGCCCTATTTTCATCTTTTTCACCATCGCGCTTGATGTAAGCTGCCGCAGTTTTGGCTTGCGTTTCTTTTTTTTCTTTTTTGGCTTTTCCTTATCTTTGCTTTCTTTCTGCTTTTTTTCTCCGTCTTTTTCTTTTTCAGCGGCCGCGGCGCCGGCTCCGCCCGCTCCTTCACCGCCCGCGATAGGCAAAAGTCCGGGCGGGCACCAGTCCGTATTTTTCATAAGCGCGGATTCTATTTTCGCGGTTACGTCCTTCATTGCTTTTTTTATTCTTGAGTTCTCTTTCTTGTCCGACTCAGAATCAAGTTCATCAACCACCTGTTTTATTATCCTGTCCATAACAGACTTAAAAGCGTCAAATTCAGGGGTGTCCCGCATAATATCATTTCTGTCCGAAGTAAGTTTTAAAAAATCGGCATTTACCTCGCCGGTTATTCTTATCAGCTGGGAAGGCGTCAGGCCGAATGACATCCGCTTGACTGCGACGTGCTTGGAGCGCACAAGTATGCCTGATTCCGACGCGTCAGCCCGCGACGAGGGAACTATTATTATTTCGCCGTGGACTATGCCGAAGTCAGTGCCTTCAAGAAAAGGCATTGTTCTTCCTGTCATTGAGCGCGGCACAAGCTCTTTTTCGTTTAAGAATACCTTGAAATCCGGAGCTTTTAACGGCAGGGTTTCAATCAGGCGGTTTTCCACCGCTGTGATATCAAATTCGCGCTTTAAGCCGCGCAGTATTATGACTGTGCCGTCAGGCTCATTTTGATCCGGCTCTCTTTTCTCAAACGGCAGCGCCCAGTCATCCTGGGTTTTTTCCCATTCTTCTTTATTGAATACTATTTTCCCGGCAAAACCGTCTCTTTTCGTGCTCATTTCAAAATAATCAGTGTTTGAAAGCACGGAAAATTTGCCTATGCCGAACTCGCCTATTCTTGTTCTTTTGAACTTCGGGCTTACGGGATTTGTTTTTTTGAACTGCGACCCTATGTTGAAATACTGCTTCAGACCCTCTTCATCCATACCGCATCCGTTGTCCCTTATAATAAGCTCATCCTTGTTTATAGAGACACGGACTTCCGTGGCATCAGCGTCATAGCCGTTGTTTATAAGCTCGCGCAGAAGCTCCAGGTTTTCGGTATAAAGCCGCTCGCCTATAGTTATGAGATGTGATTTGTTTACCGTAACATTTATTTTATTCATAAACTTATTATGTCATATTTTTTATGTAAATCAACAAAAAATCCGCGGAAAACAGCGCCGGGGCTTATTCCTCTTTGACGGGCAATTTTATTGATTATTTGCTGTTCCATAATAGTTATCCTTTTTGATTACTTTTATATAACAGCGATATGCAGGTGAAAAAAGACTTTGTCAATTGTTTTTCAATAAAACCCCGCAATTGGTTTTATCAGGTGTTTACATTAAGACGCTGCGGAAGAACGCATAGGGCCTCGGCTTCCCCTGCAAAAACTTTTTTCTAAAAAAATATGATTACATAAATAATTAATTACCAAAACCCGGGAGGGTACATAAGGCCTCCCGGGTTTTGGTTTCAGTATAATCGGATATCCCTATCATCACACCGAAAAAATATACAACATTGTGTTTAGATTAATCGTTTTTCTGTTAAACTGCCGTCTTAAAAAACATTTTATTTTTTTGAAACAAAATTTTCATCAATAGAAATGTCAGCGTTTTCTTTAAGTTTGTTCAGCCATTTTTGCCTTGCCAGCGAAACCCTTAAATCTTCTTTAATTTCATCAAATTTAGGAACTTGAGCCTCGGAATTTGCCTGTGTTGCCTGGTTTTTATATCCATCGTATTGTTTCTTTATTTCTTCGTTCGAAACTTTTATGTCCTTAAATTTTCTGTTTTCCAGCATTTGCTTTATTACAACTTCATTTTTTGCAATTTCATCAGAATTCTTCTTTTGTTTATTAAACAGATTTATTCTTTCTTTAATCTGTTTTTTTATTTCATCCCCGTTTTCTTCGCCTTCCACTTCACCGCCGTATTTTTCCAGCATGCCTATCTGTGTATCCGCTTCTTTTTTTATTTCACCGCTCCGTTCTTTAACTTTTTTCTTAACATCTGATTTTTCCAATAGGTTCTCTTTTTTTGCTTTCTGCATCAAAAGCTCGCCTACAATAAGATTTTCAAGAACACCCATTTTTACTTCGGGTTCCTGTACTCTGTCCTTATACTGCGGCGGCATATTTTCAATATATTTTTCAAAATCTTTCACTGTTATTTTTTTACCGTTTACTTTTGCTATTTCCTGAGCATTCACCGCGCCCGCAGCAAATAAAAACACCGCAGCCGCCATTAAAATAATTTTTTTCATTTTCTTCCTCCTTTTTTAATATCTTATTTTTTTTTACAGTTGCCGCCAGGCAATCATCACCTCCTTTTCAGAATAAATCCCCAAATTTACAAGATATGCACAAACGCATAAAATAAACAAAAGATTTTATTAAAAACAGAAAATATATAAGATGTATTTTTGATTAAAACCCGGTATTCCCCGAGAAAAAACCACAGATAAAAACCACTTTAATTTCGTACAATTACAATGAACTTTTATTATTCTTTCACACCTATGTATAGCATACGTTCCTTACTATGTCAAACCGCTGAGCGTTTTTTTTGATTCTTTACTCCGCCCCTGTCACCGCAGAAATGGGGGCTGTCCCTATTTCTGCGGTGATAAACTGTAAATAGTTTCCGTCAGTTTTTTGTATCAGGTATGCTGATAAACCGCTTCAAGCGCTTTAGGTGCATCTATCTATGCTTCTGTTCCCCTTCGTTTTATGAGTTTTTTCGGCGTCTGTTTTTTTAACGCTGCACGATTCTATGTTTTTTCTTTATCAAGTTCAAAATACTCAACCATCTCATCAACAAGGTCTTCATGCACTCTCATATTGGCGAATATTATCCTTATAAGCTGTTTTTTATCAAGTTTCATCAGAAGCGGCTGCATTTCTGCTTTATACACATCTTTCTGCGATAATCCTATTCCGCAGTTTTGATGTTCATAACCGGCAAGTATCTCATCAAGTGCGGATTCATCATTCATAAAACCATATCTTATATAGGCATCTGTTTTTTTAAGACGGCGGTTGGCTATATCCACACTAAAAAACTCAGGGTCGTATTTGCCACCCAGCCATTTAAACATATGCATATATTCCGGTGTCCCCGGTTTTTCAAAAGACTCAATCATATCGAGATAGCCTCCCACGCCGCCGCAGTCTTCAGGCGGACAATTACGCGCGCCTTCAGTACAAAAACCGGTACTTCCGGTGTTTTCAGCATATCCCTCAAAAACCAATAAATGTTTCCAGCCGTCTCCAAAATCATATTCAAACAAAAACTCATCTCCTTCTTTAAATTCCATATCTACAATCCTGTACAGCGCCTCATCTTCAGGCATATCTCCGGCTCCTATATCATATGCTTCACCTATCAGCCCGAAACGCCTGCCTCTTATTTCAAATTCATGCAGATGTGAATTGTGCCAGCCCATGGCAAGCAGAAGCACAACCGCAAATTTCTGCATATTTATATGTTCGGGCACGTATACTCTGCGCCATATTTCAGGTTTAACGCCCATGAGATTTATTCTGAACCGCATTAGTTTAGATTTTCTTTCTGCCGTTTTTTTCTTTTTTTTCACAGCCATATGCATTTCTCCTTTATGTTTTCTTTTTTCCGTGATTATCCCTGAAATTCCTCTGTATCAGTTAATTCACCGCATATACAAAAACATACATACAAATCCTTTCCGATTTTCACTTTTCATATAACCTGTCCAGGCGGTTTTTGATGCTTTCCGTGATTTTTTCGCAGATTTCATTGTCAAAACCCATTTCTTTTATTTCCCGCGACAGGACCGCAGATTTTTCGGCAATGCCTGAAAACTTTTTTATCAGCCTGTCCATTTCTTTTTCCTTGATATTGAGTTCTGCCGCTGTTTTATAGAAATCAGATTTCTGAACCTCTCTTATATCCCAGGCAGATCCTGTTTTCATTGCCATTTCTTTTGACAGGCTTTCATATACTTCGGTTGAAACAATATCATAAAAAGGCGCCAGTGCATAGACTTCTGCTTCAGATGGATTATGCAGTATGGAAAAATTCTTTGCGTGCGCGTCGCAGTTGCCGGCAAGGTAATTGAATATTATCACAGACATAAAATTTTCCAAAGACGGTATCGCGGTTTCATTTCTTAAAAACCCGTAACAGTCCTTTATGCCCGGGCCGCCTTCTTTCTGGTACTTTCTTCCGGGCAGGCACCCCAACGCCTGGCAGAGGTCTTCCTGGTGTATTCTTTTTCTTTCGCCGTTTTTATGCATCCTGTCATACCTGCTTATCACGAGATATGTTTTATCCCTGACCTTTTTCAATTGCACTTTCGGCGCGGTAATTTTCATTCTGCCCGCCAGTTCCATACAGAAAAACTCATTGACCGCCAGGCTCTTAAAACTGCTGTTTTCCGGTTTTATCAGGTGTGAAGAAAAAAAACCGGAGCCGGGATAATACATCTTACCGCCGCTGATATAAACAGCAAATTTACTCTGCGCCCCGGCCAGCGACAGACGTATGTTTTTACCTGTGAGCAAAGGAAAATTCTGCTGCGAGCGGATAATTTCATAGAGACTGTTATTGTTTATTTCTTCCGGCTCCCTGCCGGTATCAGTTTCGGGCGCGGTTCCCTCTTCATACAGAGATACAGCGCCTGCGCAGTCGCCGCCTATTTTATCAAGCAGAGAAAAAACATTTTCAGGCGACACGCGTTCTTTCTGCGCAACCAATACCCGCATATTTCCTTCAGGCAGAAGGTTTTCAAAAAACGGACGGCACTCCTTATCCCTGTATTCTTTTTCCCTTACAGGCATCCGTATGGATAATGGAGCATCCGCGCCGGCGTCATACCTGAAAATCAGTTCTGAACCGTTATCCTCAAGTATGCCTGTTTTTTTGTCGTACAGATATACTTCCAGCCGCCTCGCTGTCATCACTTGTTCTCCATTGGAACATCAAATTTTATTCCCAGCAGTTTAGCCACACGGAGCGCCTTGTCCAGCTCGCAGGTAGGCTTGCCCTTTTCCAGATCCACAATAAACCTGATGCCGACATTTGAATAATTGGCAACCTTTTCCTGTGTAAGCCCCTGCTGTTTTCTATAACTTCTGACTGCTTCTCCAAATGATTTACTGTCCTGTATTATCATAATGCACCTCTTTTTATTTACCGTACAGTAATAATATATAATAAATCAGTAAAAATCAAGTTATTTTTCCCGAACGGGAATTTATTATTTATTTTTATAGTAAAAATATGCATTATTACTGTTCGGGAATATTTTGGTTTCATAAATTTAAGTTTTCATTGTGATTAAGATGCGATTCGTGGTTCGCTCACTGTTCACGGTTGACGATTAATAGCAAAAAAATTTAACAATCAGGTTTGCCGGGTGTTTGCGTTATCATACTGCAGAAGGATGCTGCCACCGCAGAAACGGGGGCTGTCCCTATTTCTGCGGTGATAAACTGTAAATAGTTTCCGTCAGTTTTTTGTATCAGGTATGCTGATAAACCGCTTCAAGCGCTTTAGGTGCATTTGTATAGCGAAAACTGAAACCTTCCTCCAAAAGCCGTTTCGGCGCCGCGCGGGCGCCTGACAGGATTGCTTCGCCGGCCATTTGTCCGAACATTATTTTCAGGACAAACGCGGGCAGCCTGAAAAAACAGGGGCGGTGCAATGCGGCGGCGAGCGCCTTTGAAAAATCCCTGTTTGTGAGCGGCTCCGGCGCGCAGGCATTGTAAACTCCTGACGCGTCTTTATTTTTAATGAGAAACTCAAACATTGAAACAAGATCGTTAATATGTATCCACGGCATATACTGCTTTCCGCTGCCCATAACGCTGCCCGCGAAGAATCTGAAAGGAAGTTCAATTTTTTTAAGAAATCCGCCCCTGCCAAAAACAACACCCGTTCTTATCACGCAGCGCCTTACACCCATATCCTCCGCCTCTTTTGTGGAGTTTTCCCAGTTTTCGCATACATCCGCAAGAAAACCTCTGCCGCGCCCGGAGTCTTCGGTTATGTATTCATCCCCGCGGTCTCCGTAAAATCCTGCCGCGGACATCTGTATAAGAAGCTCCGGTTTTTCCGGGGATTTTTTTAAAGATTCCGTGATTTTCAGGCCCGCGTTTATCCGGCTGTGCAGTATCCTCTCTTTCTGAGCACTCGTCCATCTGCCGCGGGAGATATTTTCACCCGCAAGATTTATGATAACATCCGCACCGGCTGTCTCTTCGGAAATTTTTTCCACAGATACATACCGGATGCCTTTTTCATCCTCCCCTTCGGAACCGCGCGTAATTACGCACATATCATATCCCCGGCCCGCAAAAAAACCGCTCGCAGCGTTTCCGATAAACCCGGTTCCGCCTGTTACAACTATTTTCATAAATTCACATCTTTTTTATTTTTTTGAAAAAAATCTTTTATTTCTGATGCCTTATCCCCCTGTATTTCTATGACTCCGTTTTTCACTGTTCCTCCTGCCCCGAATTTTGTTTTAAGCTCCCCGGCTATTGCTTCAAGCCGTGATGTCCCGTATGTATGCAGCCCGGATATAACAGTAACTTTCTTTGCGCCCCGCTTTACCTGTATTATTTTTGGAACAGGAGACCCTGCCCCGGCCTTTTTTTTCATATAATCCCGCCTTTTTAACCGGCTATACAGCGCTGCCTGCGCAGGCAAATTTTAAAATCCAGAACCTATTTTTCCTCGATGTACTTTCCCGGCTGCTCTAAAAATGTCTCCAGCGGCACGTGGCTGCCTTCTTTTGGCAGGCCGCTTTTTACGGTAAACCCATAATGCCCCAGTATTATGCTCAGCGCATTTTTTACCTTTTCCTTCATTATCGGCGCGAGAAAATTAAGCTCCATCGGCCCTTTCTGTTCTATCTCTTTTTCCAGCTTCTGCCTGAACGCTTCTTTTCTTTTTTCCAGTTCAGCCGCGTTGCCGGAACGGACCTTCCACCTGCGTCCTTTTATTTTTGAAATTATACCCCGCTTCTTTTCCAGAGCCTCGGAAAGATCCCACTGCGCGCTCCTGCTCGAAAAAGAAAGAAACCGCGGTTCCATATTCTCCAGATAAAGCGTCTTTTCCGGACCCACCGAACATATCATTTCCCTGAAATTTATCCCGTATTTTGCCGTAATCTCCAGGCGCAGCGCCCCGAAAAAACGCACTTCCCGCTCTTTATCCTCGGATTTTTCATCCATTATCCTGTATATGCGGGTGCCTGCCTCAAACACGGCAAGTTCCAGGGTCCTGCGCAGGTCACCCACATTAAACGCGGTTCCCGCCATTATGCTGTTTTCTCTTTTAAGACGCTCTATTTCCTTTTCCCTTTCCCTGATAATCCGCTCTTTTTCGGCTGTTTCAAATTTATTCTTTTCAGTCAGCCACAAATACACAGCCGCGGCAAAACAAAAAGCCAGAGCAAGCACCACAAATCCCATATTATTCATTGAAAACCAGAGAAAAACTCCCGCACCAAGCAAAACAAAAAGCCCCGCAGCTGCAAGCGTCTTTTTTCTGAACTTCGGCATAAAAAGCTTTCCGATTTTTTTAAACATAATATTCTCCCTTAAACGTTATGCCTTATTTTCCTATTTAAAACCGGGTTTGTCAACTTGGATGCTATAATAGTTCAAAGTTCATAGTTCAATGTTCAAAACGACAACATATAAGGCCCGGCATTAAAAACCCCCTCTCTCCCCCTTGTTAAGGGGGGAAGACAATCAAAGGCTTACAGTTCTTGTCCTATTTGAGGAGAAGGTAAGAATGCTTTTTGTTTTGGTAGTTTTTTACCCCCTTTAACAAAGGGGGGTAGGGGGGATTTTGGGTTGAAGGTTCGATGTTTGGCTCTTGCTAACCACAAACCACTAACCACAAATCACTAACCACTATTCCCTATTCCCTTTCTTGCTTTGGCCGAAAATATAATCTATAATCTATTACGTATTTTATAAAAGGAGGATTGCTTTGATATATAAGATTGCGGCGGACCTTGTGGTTTTTACGCATTTTTTATGGATC
>CAYTNY010000070.1:0-11664 GCA_964439215.1 uncultured Spirochaetia bacterium | reverse complement strand
GAGAAACCCTTTTATGCTTAATTTAATTTCCACCAAGTTCTTGACAATAACGTGGCCGGAACAATAGTTCCATAGATTGCAAGTTTTATTGCAACACTTAATAGAATCAAAGTCCTTTTTTCGCACATACCGGAGCGCTTAATTAATACAGTTATTTATGTTTCCCTCAGGACACTTTCCTATCCCATAGAGCTGTCCCTTACCCACATTTCTTGTTTTAAGCGTTAACTTGTATTACAAAGTATCCTGCCGCTGCTTAACCCTCTCCCTATTCCTTTTTCGGTATTTTTCTGATTATATTTATAGTAAATACCGGCAAAGCATGAAAGCATTCATCCTTTGCTCATAGAGGGAGAGGGGGATGCAGCGATAAAAAAATGTTTTCAATCTTCGGGAGAACATACAGACCTTCTCCTACACCGCATTCAGGTATTTATGCGGGTATGTGATTATTTTTCGTTTTCGTAGGGGAGGGCCCGTGTGCCCTCCCGTTTTTTTTGTTTTAATGCAATTAATTGCAAACAAAAATATACGATTCCATTTAACCCTGTAAACACGCGGGCACGCTTCGGGAGGGCACATGGGCCCTCCCCTACAAAAAACGACTGTTGCACACATCTCCTGTTTGGGCGGTGAAGTATATTCTTAAGTGTTCAGCCGCTGCTTAACCCCCCTCTATAAAATACCCCTGCCCCCTTTAAAAAAAAGGTTAAAAACAATTAACAACCGGGCTAAGGGCCGGTGCGAAAAGTTCATAATTCAAAGAAAAGCTTAAGCTTAATACGCGGATGTGCTTTTAAGGATTCAATACTGTATTTATCAGCCATGCGTTATAACCCAGATAAACCAGCAGAAGCACCATTCCTTCAAAACGGTTTATACGCCCCTGCCGCCCTCTGAATCCATAACCAATCAGGAAAAGCGAGACAGTCAATGCCCCCATTACAATCATATCCCGGGATAGTACTTCAGGCTCCACCGCAAAAGGATATATCATCCCCGCTATACCGACAACTACCAGCGTGTTGAACAGATTTGAACCAATCACACTCCCCAGAGCTATATCATGCTCACCCTTGCGGGCGGCAATAACAGATGAAGCCAGTTCAGGCAAAGACGTTCCCAATGCAATAATCGTCAGGCCTATAATCATATCGCTCACACCGAATATCCGTGCAATTTCAACCGCTCCCCAGACAAGGATCCGCGAGCTTGCGATCAGCATCAGCAGCCCGGCCGCAAGCCAGAAAACAGCCTGTTTTATCGGCATTGTTTTTTCAGTCATTTCATTTTTTACCGCATTTGCGAGCGAATCATCTTTTTCCTTCAGCCCCTGATATATAATCCATATCATCAAACCGCCGAATGCCAGCAGCAGAATAACAGCATCAGACCTGGATAAATTTAAATCTTCCAGCAGGACCGCACTAAGAATGGTCAACAATGTCAATACAGGCAGTTCTTTTCGCAATACCGCCGAATTCACCGCAATCGGGCCTATTAAAGCCGTCACGCCCAATATCAATGCAATATTTGCTATATTTGATCCGTACGCGTTCCCAATAGCAATTCCCGGACTGCCGTCCAAAGCAGCCTGCGCGGAAACCACCATTTCAGGAGCAGATGTCCCCAATCCGACAATAATCATACCAATAAGCAGGGGCGGTATGCCCAAATGACACGCAGCAGAAGCCGCGCCTTCCACAAAACGATCCGCACTCCACGCCAGAAGCGCCAGACCCGCTGTTAAAGCTAAAATTGCGGTTAACATGATTTAATCCTTATCATTATCCGGACTGTATTATTATTTCTGTGTTTTACCGCCCGCCGGATCTGCATTATGACAGCACGCGCCTGTTCAGACCGCGGTTAGATACCTCTTTCTGTTTCAGGTTCATTATATAAATAATTGCCTTTTTCATTTACCGCCTGCTTTTTTACATTTCAGCCATCCCGAAATAAACTTTCTTATGCTTTTCCGGAATACCGCCGGACTTCCGGATTTCAGATTTTCATCATGCGTTTATCATTCCGGCTGCCCTTTGTTGTTTTTGGCCACATCATCCCAATCAGAATAACGCGGGAAGAATATTATAAAAAACAGCCCTGAAATTATCATGAAAGGATAAAATTCCATCCTGCTGCCCTCGCCTATAAAAAACTGCGCAATCCCCAAAATCGCCGGCGCCTGGCATAAGATCAGTATTGCTATTGAATTCATATAAAGCCCGGAAAGCATGGCTGCCGGATTTTTATACACGGTTTTTAACATCCGTTTTTTCAGATAACTTATCACCGCGTACGCGGATATACTTACTGCAATAAAAACATTCCTCCACATCGCCGCACGTCCGGAATCTTCAACAATTTCATCTGCCGCGCCATTCCATAAAATAAATTCTATTATGCCCGCATAAAACACAAGGCTTCCCGCCAGCATAAATCCCGCAAATTTCATAATATTATAGATTTTTTTCAGATTCATAAAACCTTCTCCTTATTCTGTTTTCACGGTGTTTTTTCCCGCTTTTTTGCTTTCATACATAAGTTCATCCGCTCTTTTCATCAGTTCGCTGATCCCTTCGCCTCTTTTCGAAATTACCGCACCCGCGGATATTGTCGCGTTAATACTTGCGCCCCCGTAAAAAGCAACCGACTGCTCCACAAGCGACCTTAATTTTTCCGCAACCGCATAAAGTTTTTTTCCGTCAGCGTCGGAAATAATTATCACGAATTCTTCGCCGCCCCAGCGCCCCACAAAGTCTTCTTCCCTTATATTCCCCATAAGTGTCTTAGCCGCGGTCTGCAGCACTTTATCACCCGCCTCATGTCCGTAGTCATCATTTATCTTCTTGAAATCATCCACATCAGCAAAAATAAGTCCAAAAGCGGAGAACCAGGAATACTTTTCCATTTCACTGAGCTTTATCTCTATTTTTATTTCTGTATATCTCCTGTTTCCTGTCCCGGTCAGTGAATCTATAAAAGCAAGTTTCTTGAGTTGTTCTATTTTCCGAAAAGCTGATATTTTCGCGGAATTTTCACTGAAGATCTCTATAGCCCCGATCACTTTCCCTGCATCATCTTTCATGGGGGATATTCTTGTTATGACAGGAACGCGGTGCCCCTTCTTATGCCTGATAAATATTTCCTCTTCAACAAGCCTTTGTTCTTTCATGGCCCTTACTGCAGGACAGGTATCTTCTCTGCACAGACGTCTGCCTTTATCATTCGTATGGTTAAGTATATTATCATAGCAGGCTGTCCGGCACACATCGCTTTCCGAATAACCTGTTATTTTCTCGGCTGCCTTATTCCAGTAAGTTATCCGCCTTTCAGCATCACAAAAATATACGCCCTCATAAAGATCGTCAAGTATTCTTTTATAAAATCCTTTAATATGCTCCGGCATTGCCACCCCTTTTAACAATCAATAGCCTGAATTATACTGTATCCCGGCCGCAGCGTCAACAACCCGCCCGTATACCAAACCGTATTCCTCCTGATAACCGCCTTGCGCTTTAATGCTGTTTTCCGGCAGAAAAACAGCCCCCGTTAATAATTCTCTGCCGGATTTATTTCAACGTCTTTTTTCAGCCTTCTTTTCCATTGTTTTTCCCGCCGGCATCTCCGTGTATTTCCTCCAGCTTTTCAACTACACCGTCAAGGCGCCGGTTTTCTTCTTCGTTCTGTTTTCCGGATTTTTTCTCCGCCATTTCTGTTATTATTTCCTTTAGATCCTTAATCGGCTCTTTTAATTTTTCCTTTAAGACATCCATTTTTTTCCGGAGTTTCTTATCCTGCGCTTCCATCCGGATAAAAAGACTGTTCCTTTCTATTGCGTAAAGTATCGCCCTCTTTAAAAGATCACTGTCGGTGCGCCCTTTAACAAGATAATCCTGAGCTCCTTCTTTAAGGGCCTTCATCGCAACAAGTTCATCATCCAGCCCCGTCATAATAACAACCGGAACACCGGGTGCTTTATCGCGTATTCTGTTCAGTGTGTATATTCCATTGCTGTCAGGCAGCGACAGATCAAGCAGTATTACGTCAGGCTTGTTCTCTTCAACCGACTTAAGCCCGCCTTTTAACGTATCCGCAACTTCAAGATAAAACGGAGAATTCCTTACTTCCGACAGTATTTCCCAGATAAGCCTTACATCTCCTTCATTATCCTCCACAAGAAGTACTTTTATATGTCTTTTTTCCATTTCAAATACACCTGCCTCATTGATTTCTTATTACGGTTATCCAGAATTCTTCTATAGATTTTATCATAACCACGTACCTGTCAATATCCAGCGGCTTTGTAACATAACAGTTCGCGTTTAATTCATAGGCCCGCAATATATCCTCCTCCGCCTCAGAAGATGTAAGGACCACAACAGGCGTTTCACTCAGTTCATTCTGCTTATTTATGAATTCAAGAACTTCAAAGCCGTTTTTTCTGGGTATTTTCAGATCAAGCAGTATAAGGTCCGGAACAGCTGCATGCCTGTACTTTTCTTTTCTTCCCAGAAAATCAATGGCAGCTTCGCCGTCATTTACCGTATGTATTTCATGTGATATTTTGCCTTCTTTAAATCCTTCCACCATAAGCCTGACATCTCCCGGGTTGTCCTCAACCAGAAGTATATCTACTGTTTCCTTTTCATACACGGAACACAAAACATCCTCCTGTTGTCATAATATACCGCCCTGTTTTTATTTACAAGTTCATATTGCGCGCCTTACGTTTTCTATCCAGAATTTTCTTATCGCCGCCACGGTTTCAATCATTTTATCAAGGCCCGCCGGCTTGGTAATAAAACAGTTGGCATTCATATCATACGCCTTCTGTATGTCTTTTTCAGAATCCGAAGTGGTAAGGATTATAACCGGTGGAAGCTTTGATCCTCTGACGCTTTCAAGAACCTCAAATCCATCTTTTTTCGGCATATTAATGTCCAGAAGGATCATATCATAATCTCCGCCGTCTTCCAGAAGCATTTTCAACGCATCTTCCCCGTCCTTTGCGATGCTTATCTCAATTTCCGTGTCAATGGTTCCGAGTATTTCTTTAAACAATCTTGCTTCCGCGGCATTATCCTCAGCCAGAAGCACTCTTGCAATTCCTTTTTCATCCATAATTCTTTCACCCCTTATACGGAATCGGGCGGGCTTTTCGGCAGTGTAAAGCAAAATGACGCCCCCTCGTTTTGTTTTGACTCAACCCAAATCCTGCCTCCGTGCCGTTCCACTATTTTTTTGCATATAGCAAGGCCCATACCTGTGCCTTCATAATCTTCCCGTGAATGCAGCCTCTGAAATATAACAAATATTTTATCAAAATAGTCTTCCTTTATGCCTATTCCGTTGTCTTTCACGATTATTACCCATTCCTTCTTCTTTTCCCGCGCACTGACAGTGATTTCAGGAGGTATATTTTTCTTTCCGAACTTAAGAGCATTTAAAATAAGATTCTGAAAAAGCCGCAGCATCATTGTTTTCTCCGCCCATACACCCGGAAGTTTTTCTTTTTTTACTCCGGCATTTTTTTCTTTCACTGCCTCCCGCAGGTCACTTACGGCTTCATCGACAATATCGTTGAGATCAATATATTCCGCTTTTTTTCCGGAAGTTCCCAGCCTTGAATAAGCAAGCAGATCATTGATAAGTTCGCGCATTCTTTCGGTTCCTTCAACCGCATATTTTATGAATTCGCACGCATCTTTCTCAAGCCTGCCGCTGTATTTAAACTCCAGGAGCTGTACATAATTCGATACCATTCTTAGCGGCTCCTGCAGATCATGCGACGCAACATAAGCAAATTTTTCAAGCTCCGCGTTTGACTGCTCCAGTTCTCTAACTGTTTTTAACAGTTTTTCCTGCACCTGTTTCAGCCCGGATATATCCGCGGCGCTTATAAATTCCGCGGGGCTCCCTCCGTACATTGCGGTCCTCACATAAACCGCGGCCCATTTATTTTCATGCTTCCGCGAAATAAACCTTATTTTATACTCGCGCGTCGGCACCGCGCCCGTACTGTCCTTTTCAAACATACGTTCAAAAGCTCTCCGGCTTTCCGGATGTACTGTTTTCTTTAAGACCGCTATATGCTTACCCGCCACATCACGGGGGTTTTTTTCGATAATTTCAGACATCCCTTTATTAATATATCTTATGATGCCGTCCTGTAATATGAGCACTCCCAGAATAGACTGCTCTGAAATACTTCTGAATTTTTCCTCAGATTCTCTGAGTATCTGTTCGGTTCTCTTTTTTTCCAGTATATTCCCGAATATGGCCGCAGCTTCTTTAACAGCTGTTTTTCCTGATTCCGAATCATCGCCCCCGGCGAAATCCTCTCCGCAAAAACATACCACTGCGCCGTGTATTTCCCTTCCGGTAAAAACAGGAGTCAAAAGCATCCGGCAGGGCCGGTTTTTTATTTTTTCCAGGGATTCAAAAAAACGCTTTAACGCCGGAGGTATTTTATTCTGTTTTTTGTCTGATTCATATATATATTGTTTTTTTTCCATGGCCCTCCGCGCCTCACCGGACATTTTCACTGTCAGAAAACTTCTCTTCTTCTCTCCGCTTCTCCACTCTGCTTCGGCATGGTTTTTCCCTCCCGACAGCCTGAAATAAACAACATTTGATGCATTTAAATTCCCTCCCAGAACTTTCATGAAATATTCCGCAAGTTCTTTTTCGCCCGCGCCCGCCTTTCCCGCGGCTTCCCATAATCGGGCCCTCATAAAATTATATCTGTTTATTTCTTCTTCCCTGCTTCTTATTCTCGCTCTCTCGCTGATATCTCTGACAATGGATAAAACGGCTCTTTTTCCTTCAATATCCAGATATCGGGAATTTATCTCAACCGGCACTTTTGAGCCGTCCTTTCTCTTATGCGCGGACTCATGTATGAAGCTTTTCCCTTTTTTCATTATTCTTTCGGCTTTTTCCGCTTCTTTATAATCAAGAATCTCATCTAAGTCTTTTATGCTCATATTTTCCAGTTCTTTTTTTGTATAACCGGTCATACCGCACGCCGCATCATTTACGGCAATAAACTTCCCCACATTTTCAGTTGTGGCCCTGTAAACATAAACAGCATCGCTTATACCCGAAAATAATCTTCTGTAATTTTCTTCACTGCGTTTTATCGCCCGCTCCGCGCTTCTGCGCTGCGTCACATCGTGGAAAATAAGAACCGCCCCTGTCATTTTACCTCCGGGCCCTTTTATGGGGGCCGCACTGTCTTCTATGGGTATTTTTTTTCCTTTTTTATTTATAAGAACCGTGTGATTCGCAAGACCCTGAATGGTTCCTTTTTTCAAAACCTCTGCCGCCGGATTTTTCACTTTTTTCCCCGACACTTCATTTACTATTTCAAAAACTTCTTTTAATTCCCTGCCTTTTGCATCCTTTTCTTTCCATCCGGTCAGCCTGCAGGCAACAGGATTCATGAATTGAATACGCCCCTTCGCATTCGCGGTGATCACACCATCACCTATGCTGCTCAGCGTTGTAGCGAACCATTCCCTGCTGCTTTTTATTTCTTCCTGTGCTTTTTTCTTTTCGGTTATATCCTCGCCCGAACTTATTGCCCCGCATATTTTTCCTTTTTTATCTCTTATAACTCTGTTATGCCAGGCAACCCGTCTTATGACTTTATCGCCGGATATTATATCGTTTTCAAAATACTCCGGCATGCCGGCCGCACCCCGCATTGTCTTCCTGTACATGGATTTTACTTTCAGCCTGTCATGCGCGGGGATATAATTTTCAAACCAGTTTTTCCCGACAGCTGAATCTTCAGAACATCCCAGCAATTCACATCCTTTTCTGTTTATAAGCCTTATGCCGCCTTTTTCATCAAGAGCAATAATAATCGTTCCCGCAATATGAAGATATTCCCTGGCCGTGTTCCTCTCTTTTATCAGTTTTTCCTCAAACATCTTTCTTTCACTGACATCTCTGAAGATGCCCAAGACAACTCTCCTTCCCTTTAAATCCATATGCGTTGCGCTTATGTCAACACTTACCCTTTCTCCGTTCTTTTTCTCCAGAATAAGATTCTGCACGGAGCTTCTGTCTGCCTTTGCGTGAAAATCAAACATTTTCCTGTATTTTCCCGCGCACCCGGAAGGATGAAGTTTTGAACGGTTCATTCCTATAAGTTCTTTTCTGCTGCGCCCCGAAAGTTCAACAGCTTTTTTATTCACGTCTATTATTTTTCCTGTTTCCGCATCCGCCGCAAAAATCGCGTCATTTGCGTTTTGCATCAGTTTTCGGTATTTTTCTTCGGATTCTTTCAGTTTTCTCTCGTTTTTTATGCTTTCTGTCACATCAGAAACAGACGCCGCAACAGCGCGTATTTTTCCGTTTCTGTCAAACATCGGCGACGCATTTACTGTCAGAAATATTCTCTTTCCTTTTTCTGTTTCTATCGCGTGCCTGACCCCGCGCACGGGTTTTTTTGTTTTCACAACAAGGTAAAAAGGAAGTTTTGTTTTAGGCAAAGGGGCGCCGTCATAATCGGTTATCTTCCATTGCGGGTCATCATAGGTTTTTCCCGAGGCGCCCTTCTTTTTTATTCCGAGTATCTTTTCTGCCGCACGGTTGGCATACACGATCCTGCCCCGGGCCTCTATAACAACCACCCCTTCGGGTATTGTCTCAAAAACAAGATGGAAATCATCCGCACGGATCAGAAAACCCCCATCCTTCCCGGCCGTGGAGAGACTTTCTTTGACACGCTTTTTCTCCACCATAAAATCCCCTTATATTTTTATTTTAACGAATATTCTTCTATCGGCTCCTCGTAATCATCATACCAGTACGCCTGAGCATTTCTTTTCAAAACAACAAACTTGGAGGAATCATGCTCTTTTTCCGCCCTGTGATATTTAAAATATATTTTATCTTTTGACATACCGGCTATTTCTATTTTTCCGGTCTCGTGCGACATCACAAAACGGGCTCTTTTCGCAAGTCCGGAACCCAGCCATCTTGCTTCTTCAAAAATCCTGTATCCTTCTTCTATCGGCACCGCAAAGTCTTTATTGGCAAGAGTCGGCCTGCACTGAAAAACATAATAAGGCTGAACACCGATAAAAGACAGTTTATTAAAAAGGGCCCCGAGTTTTTCCGGATGATCATTTACTCCCCGTATCATCGGCGTCTGGTTAACAACAGCAGCGCCGGCTTTCATAAGCATATTAACTGCTTTTACCGCTTTGGCGGTAAGTTCATTTATATGATTAAAATGAACAATAAAATATATCTTTCTGTTTTCTTCGCTGTATTTTTCAACCATACCAATAAGTTTTTCGTCCTCTATTATCCTGTCCGGATTAAATGCGGGCACTTTTGTTCCGATCCGCACTATTTTTATATGCTCCATCTCTCTCAGCCGCAATATAATACCCGCTATTTTTTCCGTTGAAAGCATAAGCGGGTCCCCGCCGGTGAGCAGAATATTATTTATCTCTTTATGCTCTCTTATATACTCAAGCGCCTTGTCAATATGGTCTATCTTCTCTTTATCCTTGCTTATAAATATTCTTTTTCTGAAACAGTATCTGCAGATTGATGCGCAGACATTGCTTACAAGCATAAGAGCCGTTGAGGTATATTTATGCTGCAGCCCCGGAATTATGGTATATTTTGATTCATTTGAAGGATCCATATGCCCCCAGTCATCAAGTTCAAGCATATCCGGTATAACAAGTCTTTTTATCGGATCCTCGGGATCATCCCAGTTAATAAGCGACAAATAATAATCACTTATTTTAAATTCATATTTTTCTATTACCTTCTTCATCTTTTCCCGGTCTTCCGGAGTAATGTTTTTTATTTCATCTATATCTGTAATGTATCTGCTTCCCGTTATTTCCACAATACACCTCGTTTGATTCTTGTTTCGCTGTTATTCATAATTATATATAATATGCCTGTGTATGTAAAGGCATTATAACACCTGTATTTATTATGATATTATTTATGTGTTTTTCAACTGAAGGCGCCGGAGGCAGTTTTACTGTATTTCTATATGAATTGTTTTTTGCCCGGCGTCAAAAACAAAGGACGCGGTTTTAAAAGAAGGATGCCCTGTTATGCCCGGACGCGCATTATTTGAAAATCCATAATCCTCGGCAGGTACATTGAACCGGCGCCTATGTCTTTATTTTCATTTTCATCGCGCACAACAGCGGCGGCATATATTACGCACTCAGCATCTTCAAATACAACAACAGCACTTTTCCCGGATATATCCGCCTGTGCGCCCCTGCAAGCTTCCGGAATCTCTTCGGAAGAATCATCCGGGCCTTTATCCCGGCATCTTTTCCTGATATGCACTTATCCGGACAGAAATAAACAACATGAAGACAGCCGTGACAGCTGTTTTTTTATTTCCAGCTTCCGGATGACCCGCCGCCAAATGACAGATCAGGTTTTTCCTTTTTTTTCGCGGGTTTTTTTCTCCCAAAAAGAATAACCCCTAAAACAGCAGCTCCGCCGCCCGCTAAAACAGCGGTCCATAATGCTATATCAGCAACGGATACTTTTTTCTCCGGAGTTTCAACAACAGAAATAACTTTTGAGGCGCCGCTTAAGATTCCCGCGCCGTAATCAAGTTTTCTGAAATGAGGCAATATGTCATTTTTTATGATTTCATCTATTTCATTGTCATATTTATCCCCGTGAACCCTGCCCATATTAAATATCAGTTCCCTGTCATCGGCAGATACGACAAATAAAATACCCGCTCTGTTCTTTTGCCCTATCCGTCCGGCTTCAGCCGCGGCCCGTGCAAATTCATCAATTGAATCAAATCCGTATTCCGCTGTTTTTTTTATGGTCAGCACAGAAAAACGGATGCCGTCTGTTTTTTCAAAGTCTCTGAGTTTTGCCCTCAATACAGATATATCCTCCGCCGGTATAATGTCCGCTTTATCATTGACATATCTGTCAGTCTGCACAGGGAGCGCGGATACCGGTATATAGAAAACCGCCGCAAACAGCAATACCGCAGAAAATATAATTTTTTTCACAGCGGCGCTCCGTCCGCCGCATCCTCACCCGCGTTTGGAACAGGAAAGAATTCCGCAAGTTTTTCCGCAACAAGATTAATCCCTCCCACAAGGCCTATTCCGAATTCTTTTTCCCTGAATTTAGCCGTAACCGCCGACACAACATTGTCCCAAAAATCCTGTGTCACCTTTTCATTTATTCCGTCATCCCCTACTACCGTAAACCGTTTATCCGCGGTAGTAACCAGGAAAAGAACACTATTCTTATCGTCCGGCTCACGCATTCCCATCTCCACAAATATTTCTTTGGCTCTCTGCAGGGCCTTCCTGCCCGACTTTTTCTCAACATGAAAAACAATTCTCCCCGACGTCCTTGCCGCGGTATATTTTATCGCGTCTTCTATAAGTTCTATATCTTCCTTTGAAAAAAAATCTTCCGGTTTCATGGCCTTTTACCTGCTTTTTTATTTGCTTTATAATATCAGAAAAAACCTTCTCTTGCAATCAGGGAAAGCACCCGCCGGGAAACCGGAGAACTGTGGTTTGTGGGAACGGAATATATTGAGTTTTGAGCTTTGAGCTTTGAGTTTTGAGCTTTGAGCTTTGAGCTTTGAGCTTTGAGTTTTGAGTTTTGAGTTTTGGG